>CAYWFK010000006.1:46700-67680 GCA_964457375.1 uncultured Anaerolineales bacterium | reverse complement strand
CTGCGCCTAATTGGGAATGTAACCGGTGCTGCACAGGCAGCAGGGAAATGGGCAGGCGTTTGCGGAGAACTGGCAGGCGATCCGCTTGCCGCGGCAGTGCTCATCGGGCTGGGAATTGAAGAACTGAGCCTCAACCCCGCGGGCATTCCGAAAATCAAGGCGACCTTGCGCAAGTTCACCCGGCAGCAGGCACAATCCCTTGCATCCGAAGTGCTGGCTGCCAACAGTGCTGAACAAGCGAGAAACATCGCCGGTGCATTTTACCGTTCTCTGCACGCCTGACCGCAAACTTCTTCCCGGCAGAGAAAAACCCCGCCAGTGAATTCCACCCGCCTCCGCAGGCAACTCCGTGCGGAGGCATCGTTTTCTTCCCGTACACAAAAGCAGGATGGTTTCATCAGCATACCATCCGCTTCTCCCCGCAGGCGCATACATCCTGCCCGTCTTTATTTTCCCGCTTCATCCGCAGGGTAAAACCACCGATGGCTGCGTAACCCTTGCCGCCCCGCCCACAACCAGTACGGATTACCCAGCAATTCCTTTTGACAAAAAAAAAGTTCTTTTGTATAGTATAGTCAGATATACTGACAAGCTGTCGCAGGAACGTTTAAATCCAAACAGCAACCAGGAGAAACCAATGAAAAAAACAAACCGGCATCGAAGCACAAAACACTACCTGGGGGGAATCGGAACGCTCATCATTTTCTTTATCTTATTTGCAATCATCCGTTTCAAACCGGCTGCAGCAGCAACGCCGGAACCGACCCAGCCGCCGGCATCCGGAGAAATCGCAGAAGGCACAACCATTTACGTTGAGCCTGCCGGACAGACAAGCTGGGACGAGTTGGTCGCCTATCAGGCAGCAAACCCGGAAGAAACGCAGCACAACCAAACGATCATCCCCTTCAACGCAATGCCTGCGGATTTGAACCTAAGCCTGCCCGAGAATCAATCATTGCCATCTCTTGCCGAACCGTTGGCAGCACAACCGGCGGCGCCAGCAGCTGTACAGGCTGCCGGGAACCTCGCGGCAAACTTCCAGGCGTTGCCCGACAATGGTGTAACAATCCCTCCCGACACCATGGGCGCCGCAGGACCCAACCACCTGATGACGATGATCAACTCCCAGGTGCGCATCCAAAACAAAAACGGCGGAGTAATCAGCACCGTTTCTCTATGGACTTTTTGGAACACCAATACCGGCCTTTCCGGACACCCCTTCGATCCCCATCTGGTGTATGATTCTCTCACCAGCCGCTGGATTGCCGTCGTAGATGCCAACGGCAAATCTGCCAATTCTGAAATGTGGTTTGCCATCAGCGCCAACAACGACCCCACCGGAACCTGGACCTACTACAAATTCACTGCTGATTCCAGCAACCCGAAAAAATACTGGGCGGATTATCCGGGGCTTGGGGTAAACAAGGATTACATCGCCATCACCAACAACATGTTCACAATTTCCTCGCCGTACACATCCGGTGGCCCCAAAATGTGGGTGATCGACAAAAGCACCCTGCCCCCCAACCCGGGTCCTGTTTCCGTCAAGGTATACCCCCGTCAATTCACCAACGGGTTCACCTTGCAGCCCGCAGTAACTTTCGACTCGGCGGAAAGCAACCTCTATATTGTCGATAACGGCTGGTATTCCGGGTCGACGAAAAAACACCGTGTCTCCAGAATTCAAAAAACACCGACCGGCGCGCAATGGTCATTGGTCGGTTATTACAATCTCACCCACAACTACGGGTATAACGCAGATGCCATTCAGCCGTCTACGAACAAGCGCATCAAGACCAACGACAATCGCCTGATCAACGCCGTGGTACGCAACGGCCATTTATGGACGGCTCACACCGGCGGACTGCCGGCAGGTGGTGGTGCCAACCGTACCGCAATCTTCTGGTACGAAGCCAACCCTGTCACCCCATCCCTGATTCAATCCGGGGTAATCGATGGCGGCAGCGGGATATTCTACATGTTCCCCAGCATCAATGTCAACAAACACAATGATGTCGTCATTGGCTTCAGCCACTCGGATAATACGCACTACGCCGAGGCGGTTTTCTCCTCCCGCCAGTCCGGTGACACCGCCGGCTGGATGAGCGCCCCGCAGGTCATCAAACAGGGACTAGACGTATACGTCAAAGATTTTAATCACGGACGAATCCGCTGGGGAGATTACAGCGCAACCGCAGTCGACCCCGCCGACGACACGACCTTTTGGACGATTCAGGAATATGCCGCAAAAGACGTTGGAGTAGGACAGCAAAACGACCGCTGGGGCACCTGGTGGGGCAAAGTCAGCTTCAACCACGGAACAGCCGACCTCTCGGTTACCAAGTCAGCCGCCGGCAACCAGTCCCGCACTTTCGTCTATACGATTGTTGCCGGCAACGCCGGACCTCAAACCGGCACAGGCGTCGCCGTTGTCGACAATCTGCCTCCCGCCCAAGTGAACTACGTCAGCAATGACTGCGGTGCATCGGCGCCTGTCAACGGTTTATGGACATGGAACATCGGCAATCTGAATAAAAACGCTTCCCCAACCTGCCACCTCACCGTTACGCTGACAAACAGTGCCACCGGCTGGGTTCCCAATACCGTTCACATCTCCGGGAATCAAAACGACAATAATCACTGGAACAACCAGCAAACCTATGCATTCTCGATACCAGCCGGTTTCAGCGATGAATATTCATGTATTAAAAACGGTCAAATCAACGAACCAATACCCGGTGTTCTGCTCAACGACGTAGACCTTGATTCCGACACGATGACAGCAATCCTGAAAGACAATGTCTCGCACGGCACACTTACGTTCAATGCGAACGGATCTTTCATTTACACGCCGACAACAGATTACCAGGGATTTGACAGCTTCACCTATTACGCCTATGACGGCAAGGTAACTTCCCATGCGACAACGGTTACACTCGCTGTCGGAGATGTTCCGATAACCTTCAAAGTCTACATTCCTTTCGTCAAGCGTTAATTCGGAAGTATTTCTCACCCGCAAGGTAACACAAAGCCTAAACCAAAACACGGAAGCAAACAAGCTTCCGTGTTTTTTTGCTATGGCAAAGCGCCGCACTGCCAAACAACGAAGCAGCTGGCAAGCCTGCGTTTGCCGTCTTTTCAGGTACGATGATTTCTGAATGTGAAAAAGGGAGTGCCCCAGGCGGGAGTCGAACCCACAACCTAGGCTTTAGGAGAGCCTCGCTCTGTCCATTTGAGCTACTGGGGCAGGCAGGTGTAGATTATAGCATTGCCTCCATCCCGAGGCAAGAAGAAAAAGTGCCCGGCAGGTTCGATTGCCTTCCCTGTTTCCAAACCGGGCACCAATTTACATCTTTGCAAACGTACTAATCCAGAATACCTGTGGCGATAGCCTTCTTCACTTCGGCGATGGCTTTGGTAACCTGAATATCCCGCGGGCAGGCATCCGTGCAGTTGAAGATACCCCGGCAGCGATAAACGCCAAACTGGTCATTGAGAATGCGCAGACGTTCCGCAGCCGCCTGATCCCGGCTGTCGAAAATGAAGCGGTGTGCATTGACGATTGCCGAAGGTCCCACGTATTGGTCGTTGGCCCAAAAAGACGGGCAGGAAGTCGTGCATGCCCCGCAAAGAATACACTTGGTCGTATCGTCGAAACGCTCACGCTCTTCCGGGCTTTGCAAGCGTTCTGCTGCGGGCGGGTCATCATGATTGACGAAATAGGGCATCACAGAGCGATAATGCTCGAAGAACGGCTCCATATCGACGATCATATCCCTGAGCACTCGCAGCCCCAAAATCGGTTGAACCGTCACATGCTTGCTGTGTAAATCCTTGAGCAGGGTTTTACACGCCAGACGGTTTACCCCGTTGATGCGCATTGCACAGGATCCGCAAACACCATGAGCACACGAACGGCGAAATGCCAGTGTACTGTCTTCATAGGCTTTCACATACTCCAGCATATCCAAAACCCGGTCTGTCGGTTCTGCATTCAGCTTGAAAGTATCGAAATGTCCGCGCTTGTCTGTTTCCGGATTGTAACGAAAGATCTTGAGTGTTATCTGCATACCATTCTCTCCTAGTACACCCGTTCCTTCGGTTCGAACTTCGTGAACGCAACAGGTTTGTAACTCAGTTTCACATGGCCGTCTTTCAGCCAGCTCAGGGAATGCTTCATCCATTTCTTGTCATCCCGCTTGGGATAATCATCCCGTGCGTGAGCACCCCGGCTTTCTTTTCTGGCGAGAGCCGCCTCGGAAGTGATCAAAGCAATATCCAGCAGGTTTTTCAGCTCCCATGTATTCAATAAATCGGTGTTGAACATTTTGGAAGAATCGGTAATTCGCACCTGCTTAAACCGTTCGCGAAGTTCTTTCATCTTGTCGACAGCTTCCTGCATCCCTTGTTCGATACGGAACACGCCAACATGGTCGAACATCACGTTTTTCATTTCATCGGCGATATCCGCAGGTTTTTCCGAGCCGTCCCCGTTGCGCAGTTCATCCAGCTGGCTGAGCGCGAAATCTGCGGCATCATCCGGCAGCGGCAGGAATTCAGCGCCTTTGGCAAATTCCGCAGCATTGATACCGGCGTGCTTGCCAAAAACGACGATATCCAGCAGTGAGTTCGTGCCCAGGCGGTTTGCCCCGTGCACTGAAACACATGCGGTTTCCCCGGCAGCATAGAAGCCGGGCATCACCGTGTTCTTTTCATCCAGCAGCACTTCCGTCCGCATATTCGTCGGGATGCCGCCCATCGCATAATGGGCAGTAGGCTGTACAGGCATTGGCTGGGTTATCGGGTCCACACCGAGGTAGGTCTTGCAAAAATCGATGATATCGGGAAGTTTCTTCAGAATATCGTCAGCACTCACCGTATAAGGCGAACCGTCAGGATTGGTGCGCCCGTCGATGGCAGCGTACTTGTTGACGGTTTCCGGTCTCACATCCAGATACAGGTAACGCTTGCCGCCGATTCCGCGGCCTTCTTTCATTTCCAGATACATGGCACGTGAAACGACATCACGCGAAGCCAGGTCCTTGACATGGCTGGCATAGCGCGCCATGAAACGTTCCCCCTTGTCGTTGATCAACACGCCGCCTTCTCCGCGCACGCCCTCCGTAATTAGAATACCCATTTTATAAATACCGGTCGGGTGAAACTGGAAGAACTCCATATCTTCAAGCGGGATTCCTTTTCGCAGCGCAATGCCCAAACCGTCCCCGGTATAAGTCAGTGCGTTGGATGTGATTTGCCACACCCGGCCATACCCGCCGGTGGCGAAAATTACCGCCTTGGCATGGAAAACATGAATTTCCCCGGTAGCCAGTTCGACAGCAACGACACCGGCAGCGGCGCCGTTGACAGTAATCAAATCGATGACATGAAATTCATCGTAAAACTTGACCTTGTTCTTGATGCACTGTTGGTAAAGCGTTTGCAAAATCATATGCCCCGTACGGTCAGCAGCGTAACACGCACGCCGTACAGGCTTGCCGGTGATATTGTTCGTGTGCCCGCCAAAGGGACGCTGGGCAATTCTGCCTTCGGGAGTACGGTTGAAAGGCAAACCCATATGCTCCAGCTCATAAACGATTTCGGGGGCTTCCTGGCACATGAACTCGATTGCATCCTGATCCCCCAGATAATCACTTCCTTTGACAGTATCGTAAGCATGCCACTCAGGACGGTCTTCCTCGTAATTTCCGATCGCCGCACTGATGCCGCCCTGGGCGGCGCCGGTATGCGAACGTGTCGGGTAAAGTTTGCTGATTACAGCGGTATTTGCCGTTTTCGATGCATACAAAGCGGACATCAAACCCGCTCCGCCTGCACCGACCACGACGACTTCATATTGATGAGTTTTCATATTGCGCTCCTTCCCGCCAGCCTATGAGCCAAGAATTACGTAGATAGCCAGGATCATGGAAAAAATCCACAGGATGAACAAAATCACCCTGAAGAAAACCTGCCAAAACGGTTGATGAATATAATCTTCAAGAACGACCCGCAACCCATTGAAACCATGGGTGGCAGCAAGGAAAACAGCCAGCATTTCCATGATTTGCCAAAAACCGTTCGCCCAGCCAGCATTGACATCCGGAATGTTGCTGGTAATAACATGATTCGGGTTTTGGAAAAAGGTCCAGCGCACAAGCGTTCCCAGATCCATTTGTGTGCGTGCGCCCATGATCAGCGCAGCAGAAACCCCGACAAGCGCCAGGATGAACATCGCTACACCTGAAAGACGGGTAAACATGAACATCATGTATTCCAGATTCCAGCCCGGTTGAGGTATTTTTCTTGTAAACATGTTGTTTCTCTCCTCCTGTCCTTTATCCGCCCGAAATAGTTCGCTGAAGCATGATGAAAATCGTCAAACCGTAGAGGGGAATGAGAATCAGCCATTGAAGCCAAATGACTTCATGCTGATACTCGACGAGTTTTGGCCATGCATCCAGAATGACAATTCGCAGCCCGTTCAAAGCATGGAAGATGACACAAAAATAAACGAAAACCTGAAAATACACGTTTTCGTAAAATGTATTATAGGCAATAGCCCAATCACTCCCCGCCTGCTGGGTATAAAAGGCCGAGAGCACATGAAACCCGATGAACAAAACGATCACCAACCCTGACACCCTGTGCAGGATCCAGGCGAACATCGGACCTCCTCCTTTATATTTCAGCCCTTCGATCACACTCACATTCCGCTTAAGCGCCATACATACCTCCTTGATTAAGACAAATCATCGTGCATACCATTTAGGCTGTTTCATTGATTCCGGAAAAGAAAACGAAGAACGTCTGCATAAAACGGACAATTCCTGACGAATTATCCCTTTATCAGGTTTTTTTACTTGACGAATCGATTATAACGTATAATACTATTCTCACCGATTGAAAAGCAGTATTTATAGTAAGCTGGTTGACAAAAACGTATCTTGTTTAATGCGACGGATTTCCGGAACGAGCTTCGATGAGCCATTATTTATTATTGCACCGGGTACTTGACATAAATAGTGACAAATCTCATGGATTGTTTATACAATCCATCCTGAACAGGAGCAATCCTGTGATTTATAATATTAATCGGGCTATCAACGAAATTCCACGGTAAACAAAACGATTTGACAATCTGTCATCGGCGCTCAAAACTGTCATCACCAATCTTTTTGCCGACAACCAGAAAACCGAAGCATTCCCAATCTAGTCTTCCAGATTCAGGAGGCATGTATGGCACAAAAAACCAAATCCCCGCGATTGAACCGAAGAGAGTTCACTACAATCGTCATGTCTTTTCTCGGTTCGATTATGGGTGCAGCGGTCGGGCTGCCCATTATCGGATACCTTATTTCCCCCGCTGTCAAAGTCAGCAAATCAGAAAGCTGGATATCCTTAGGCCCGCTGGAAAAATATCCAATCGGGAAGCCGGTTCTGTTCAACTTCACGAAAACAAAAGTAACCGGATGGGAACGCATTACGAATAGTTACGGTGCTTATGTCATCCGTCAGGATGACACCAACATTTCAGTCTATTCGAACATCTGCACCCATCTAAGCTGCCGTGTAACATGGCATGAGGACAAACAGCAATTCATCTGCCCCTGCCATGACGGGCGCTTCAAGACGGATGGCACTGTTGTTTCCGGCCCGCCGCCTCGCCCGCTTGACCAATACGAATATAAAATCGAAGACGGTAATATCCTCATTCACGTCGAATCGTAAGTCATCCACACATTGTCATTTCTGCGAGGTGCTGCAACCCGCGCCATCCTGAAATCAATGACAAAGAAAGGATCGTTATGGTACAAAAGGTATTTTCCTGGCTAGATGAACGTTTGGGGCTGACCACGATCTATAACGTCGTCCTCGACCGCAAGGTGCCGAAAGTCAATTGGTGGTTCACCCTTGGCAGTGCAAGTTTGTTCCTGTTCATTATGCAAGGGCTCACCGGTATTTTTCTAACGGTTTATTATGTCCCATCCCCGGATCAGGCTTATGACAGCATCGAATACATCATGAACGGGGTCAACTTCGGCTGGCTGATTCGCGGCATTCACCACTGGGGCGCCAGCATCATGGTGCTCATCGTTTTTATCCATCTATTGCGTGTGTTCTTTTACGGAGCTTATAAATACCCCCGCGAAGTTACCTGGCTGACCGGCGTAATGCTTTTCCTCTCCGTATTGGGGATGGGCTTCACCGGGTATCTTCTCCCCTGGAATCAGAAAGCATACTGGGCAACAACGGTCGGCACCGAAATCGGAGGCACCGTTCCCGTCATCGGAGATTTCATCCTGCGGGTTCTACGCGGCGGCTACGATGTCAGCACCCTGACGCTGGCACGCTTCTTCTCCGTACACATCTGGATGTTGCCGGCAACCATTGCTACCCTGATTGGCGTTCACTTGTATCTGGTAATACGCTTGGGGATTTCCAGCGTCCCCGAAGAAGACGAATAGGGAAGGGATACCATGAACCAGGAAATGAAGAAAAAATATCTCGAACGTTACAAACAAGCCAAACAAAAAGGAATTAAATTCTTTCCCGATATCATTTACAAAGACCTCATCGTTACCTTCGGTCTTTTTCTCCTGCTCATCGGGTTGGCAGCCTTTATGGGCGTTGCCCGTGAACCGAGAGTAGACCCGAACGATACAGCCTATATTCCCCGCCCGGAATGGTACTTTCTGTTCCTGTTCCAATTCCTGAAATACATTCCGGGGCAATTCGAATGGGTCGGGACGACCGTCATTCCCGGAATCGCCGTTTTGATTCTGTTCGCCCTCCCCTTCATCGATCGTTCTCCATACCGTTACTGGAAGAAACGTATCGTACCTCTTTCGATTATGGGTGTCATCGTCGCTGCTATCATCGGGTTGACGGTTGTTGCTGTCGTTACGACACCGCAACAAGAAGAAACCGCCCTGGCATCATCTCTCACCGGCCAAATTGCTGCCGGGCAGGATTTGTATTCCGTCAACTGCGTTGAATGCCATGGCGCAGATGGCGAAGGGGGAGAAATTGTCGGCGTTCAGGGGCTGGAAGGGGTCACGCTCAAACCCATCAACAGCCAGGACGAGATGTGGACACGCACCGATGATACTTTGTTCAACATCATCGACTTCGGACAACAGGACGCCGGTATGCCCCCCTTCGGGCTGGCTTATGGCGGGGAACTCAAACGCAGTGAAATCATGGCAATCGTTACTTTCATGCGTTACACATGGGACGAACGCGCTGAAATTCCCGAAGAAGCCGCCGCTGTCGGAACGATACCGGCGCTCAAGGAAGGCGAAGTGCCATCCTATGATGTGCACATTGCACCGATTGCCAAACGTTACTGTGTTTCATGCCACCGTGCCGGTAAAGAAAACAACAATTATCTCATGGGTTCTTACGAAGAGATCATGACCAGCGGTGATGATGCACCCAACGTGATTGCCGGTGACCTGAACAGCAACTTAATCCGCATGCTCCACCGTGAAACCATCGATGCCGGCGGGCCAATGCCGCCATCCAAAGAACTCAAAGCCGAATACATCGACATGTGGGAAAAATGGGTGCTCGCCGGAGCACCGGAAACCGCAGAAGACGCGGCTGCCCTGAGCACGAAAAAACAAAGCGGCGACGACGGACAATAAACCGTCTTTTCCCCAATCAAATGAGACAAAAACCCCTCTTTTCAGGAGGGGTTTTCTATTAGCATCCATGCGTAACGATTACGCCTGATTGTTTTGGTCATGGGCACAATCAACGGTATGGCTTTTTCGGCACCAGATAGGTGCAGGTTTCATCCCCCATGGCATGACACTTGATTTCCCTGATATCGAACTCCTTGCCGCTGGTGAGCCAGTACAGCCCGCCTTTCAACAAGCCCACATCCGCATAACATATCGGCGTGGATTCCCCGCTGCGTCCCCAGCATGTCGGGCAGTTTCTGACGACGAAATGAAAATCATTCGGGTGCTCGACCAGCTCGGCAGTCCCCTCATTGACCGAATTGAGCGCCTTGGCAAAAACAAACAACCCCAGTTTTACCTTCAAAGCCAGCGGCATCAATTTGAAGGTAATATCCGTTAGTTCCGTCAGCAAGTTGGAATTATTGATGATATTGATAATCGAAGCCCTGCCCAACCGCATGCCCATCACACGCCCCCCGCGAGGACCATAAATCTCATCGATGGCTTTCATGAATGCCGCATATTCCCTGTACGGGAATGCTTTCTCCAGATTGTTTGGAGGATAGTTGTCGATATAGTGTTCGAGTTTTGCCCTGGTCAGTATGGAATTGACGCCCCCATGACCAAGAATATCTTCGCATGATTTAAACGTTACATACCCCAATGTATTCCTTGCAAACAATTCGCGGTGTGTGGTTTCGTTGCTCATCAGCTTTGCGACCTTAATCGTTCGTACCGCCCCGAGTATATCACACTCGCCCCCGGAAAACACGAGGATTGGGAAATTTATCCGATTTAACGCAGTGCCATCCGCGGCAGCCTGCCGTTACCTATACCCGCCCCGGGCAAAACCATTTGCGCCTGACGAAAAAACAACCTGCCGGGCTTCGGTTTTTCACCAACAGCAAAACAACAAGGGGCTCAACGGGCAACGCAAATCCATGAATTCGCAGGCAAATCCCGCGAAGTTGATACTTTCACCAGCACCGAACTTACGCTTTCCCGGCACACGCCCGAAAAGCGTTCACGTCGGCCGGTCAATCAAGGGGTTTTTTATGAATTCTGAAAGTGCATGTGCTGTCCCCCATTGCCTTGCAATGGATTTCTTTGACATCGAACTCTTTTCCGTCAGATAACCACGCCAAACCGCCTTTAAGCAGCCCGACCTGAGAGAAACAAACCGGGCTTGTTGCTCCGGAGTGCCCCCAGCACATCGGGCATTGCTCGATGACATAGTCAAAATCATCATTGTGCTCGACAACAAGCGTTTTGACATCGCTGAATCGATTGAAAATCTTTGCCATCGCATTGACCCCCAAACGCAGCCGGAGCGGAAAAGGCAAAAGTTTGAAAGCCAAATCCACTGCACCGACCATGCTGCCGTAAATTGCCAGCAAATCCAGAAAAGATGATTTGCCAATGCGCAATTTCATAATCCTTGCATCGCGTGGCCCATAGGTCTCGTCAATAGCCGACATCAAGGCGGTGTAGTCGGCAAAATCGAATTCCTTGTTGCGGTTTTTCGGCGGGAACTGACCTATCAAGTGTTCCAGATGCGCATGTTCCAGCAAGGCATTCAGCCCGCTGAGGCCCAGATTATCCTCACAAGCTTTCAGCGTAGCCAAAGCAAAAGTGTTCGTGCTATACAAACCGCTTTTCGACTGTCTTCCTGCTGTTTCATTCATGGCAAAGCCTTATCCTACTCACTGTGTTGGATTCAACTTACGGCATTCCAATTATACAATTTTCCCTGATAAAACCGCAAGTTATCGGCCGACCTCTCAAGATTGTCAGGCAAGGGGAACTTTGGCGAAACAAATGGTCACGCCACCCCCAACCCCGGCGACGTAAGTTCCCATTACCATTTCTATCGAATCCCGCCCGGCAAGGAGCAGACACACGACAAAAACAATCTTATTAGCCCGGGGAGTTACCCCCGGGCAACGTGCTTCGTCTTCCCCTCTGACAATTTCAGGAATGAAACCTGAAATAACGCACAAGCGATATTTTCAATGTAGAATTCCGGAATTCCTACCCCTTCCGGTCAGGATGAATACCTGCGGCGTCTAGGCAATCGGTTCCTTGATGATCCTGAACGTGCAGTATTCGTCACCCATGGCATGGCAAGTGATTTCCTTGATGTCATATTCCCTGCCATTGCTAATCAAATTCAATCCGCCCTTGATCAACCCTACCGTAGCATAACAAACCGGTGAATCCAACCCGGAACGCCCCCAGCACAACGGGCATTGATCAACAACATAATCAAAACTGTCTTCATTTTCCACGATTCTTGTATGCTGGTCGGTTACACGGTTGAACAACTTGGACATTGCGGTGATTGCCAAACGCAGTTTGATTTTTGGAGGAAGCACCTTGAAAGCAATATTCGTAAACCCGAACATCGGGCCGAACTTGTTGTACATGTGCAATCTCGTTCCCCGTCCAATCCGCAACCCCATGATCCTACCACCCCGCGGTCCGTAGATATCTTCAAGGGCGACCATGATACCGGTATAATCCGCATAATCGAATTCTTTCGCCAGATTATCCGGAGGATAATGATCAATTAAATCAGAAAGATGGGCGCGGGTCAATATCGTTTTTATCCCGCCCGTCCCTAAGATATCTTCACAAGACCTCAACATTACCAAAGCAAGTGTATTCGCGATATGATACCCACTCTTCGTAATCTCATTAGCCATGTCAACACCCTGTTGGTTGAAATTACGACAAGTATATCATAATTATTGCACAGCCATTGGAAGAACAGTCATCGTTTGGCCAATATTCCCCATTTTTCCTGACAAATTTGTAACGCACCGCTTCCCGTCAACTCCGGGAAACGATTTTCATCAATCAGCAGCAACAAACATGCTGCCGGTTGTGCAGCAATAGCGGCTCGTCAGCAAATCCTTCTTTTGTGTATTCCACCCCCCGCCTGTTGATTTCAGGAACAGGAAAACAGCGGTTATTCTTCGGGCGTTTTTGGAATCCGGAAGGCACACACATCATCCCCGACAGCGATGCACTTCGTTTCCACAATGCGAAATTCCTTCCCGTTCGAAGCCCAATACATCAAGCCTTTCAATAACCCGACATCGTTATAGCACATCGGCTTGTCTTCATCATGCCTGCCCCAGCAAACCGGGCAGCGCTCGAAGACAAACTCGAAACTATCTTCATGTTCCACGACATGTGTCGTCATATCGGATATTTTCGCGAGGATTTTCGTCAACGCGATGAGCACCAAATGCATTTTCTTCAAAACAGGGAGCGAATTGAAAGCGGGGTTCATCGTTCCCATCATGATATTAAAATTGTTGATCATCAACTTGCTGCCCGCCCTGCCAATACGCATTCCCATCGTTCTTCCGCCGCGTTTTCCATATACCGTTTCCAACGCAAGCATGATTTGCGAATACTTTTCGAAAGAAAAGACTTTGTCGAGATTATCCGGAGGATAATGATCAACCAGGTAGGAAAGTTTTGCATATTTCAGGACAGCAGCCATTCCGCTTTCCCCTAAAATCTCTTCACACGCAATCAGCGTTTTCAAGACCTGGGTATTGGTAAGATAAAACATATCATCGTTCGTTGCGTTTTCCATCATCGGATACCTCGTTATCATAATAGCTTAATAGAATAATTATGCATCAACAGGTTCTTTGAATACCCTGAATGTGCAGCTGTCATCGCCGGCGGCGTGACATTTGGTTTCCACAATCGCAAATTCTTTCCCGTTCGATACCCAATGCATCAACCCCTGAAGAAGACCGATATCGTTGTAACAAACCGGCTCTTCCTCGTCATGCCTGCCCCAACATACCGGACATCGTTTCACAATGAAGTCGTAACTGTCTTCGTGTTCTTCCACCACGGGCACGAAATCGGTAACCTTGCCAAGAATCTTCGACAAAGCCATCAACATCAAACGCATCTTGACGTGCAGCGGGAGCACCTTGAAAGCAACATTCGTTGCCCCAATCATGATCCCGAAATTGTCGATCATCAATTTACTCACGGCTCTGCCAATCCGCACCCCCATAATCTTTCCGCCGCGTTTGCCATACACCTCTTCCAAAGCAATCATCATTGCAGCATAATCCGAAAAAAGGAATTCCTTATCGGCATTGTCCGGGGGATAATTCTCAATCAGATTGTGGAGGTTCGCCTGATTCAGGACGGAATGAACCCCGCCATTTCCCAAAATTTCTTCACAAGCTACCAGTGTTTTGTGCGCCAACATATTAGAAATAAATAATTGCTCACCAGATTCTTTATTTGCCATATTTCTCACCTGTATTATCTATAATTTTTCGTGTATAACACTAAACTTGTTCATCCGCTGCCTCCAAGACCTGATTGTCGACATTGTTCCGGAACGGCATTCGACAACGACCCTGAATAGTTTATCCTTCTTTTTGCGAATCTCACCGCCGGAAATGGAAATGCAGCCCTGACATTTATCGATAGAACGCGCCCTGTCACCCGGCTTCTTCGACAGGTGTTTTGCTCACCCGGAAAACACAAGACGCATCGCCCACCGCACAACATGCGGTCTCTTCGACATCGAATTCCTGTCCATCCGAAACCCAGTTCAAAAGCCCCTGCAACAAACCGATATAGCTGAAACACACCGGGATGTTTTCCCCGTGCCTCTTCCAGCAAATCGGGCAGCGGCTCACGACAAAATCAAAACTGTCGATATGCTCTTTCACCACAGGGACCAAATCGGTCACCTGACCAAGCACTTTCGACAATGCAATTAACACCAAACCTACTCTGACTGCCAGCGGGAGCGCTTTGAAAGCCGGATCAGATACCCCCAGCATCAGACCGAAATTTTCGATCATGGTACGGCTGACAACCCTGCCAATGCATATCCCCATGATCTTTCCCCCGCGCTTGCCATAAACATCCTCCAGGGCGGTCATGATTGCTGCATAATCTGAATACGGGAAGGTCTTGTCAAGATTATCCGGCGGATAATGCTCAATCAAATGAGGCAAGTGTGCATGATTCAAAACCGAATGCACACCGCCATTTCCGAGAATTTCCTCGCATGCGATCAGGGTTTTATTCGCCAGTGTATTCGAAATAAAGTATTTGTTCTGGATTGCTGCACCATCCATACCACTCACCTGTCAGGGAGAATTCCGGAATCGATGACCTTGGCGAAAAATACACTGGGGTTTTGGATTTTCATCTTCATACCGGTGTTCCTGTGCATCTTTTCGTAATCACCCGAAACCAAACCCGAAAGGTAACTTCCATCTGCTCGCCACCGGGCTTTTCCGGGCGTCTTTTATATAACAAAAAAAGAAGCGTTTTCCAGTAAGGTAACCTCGATTTGTTTGAGCAATCCGGGGGTTAGGCTTCGATGGGGTTTTTCGGGATCCGGAAAACGCAGTGCTCATTGCCATGTGCGTGGCACGCAATTTCCCGTACATCGAATTCCTTGCCGTTGGAAATCCAATGCAGCAGTCCCCTGAGAAAGCCGACAGTGTTGAAACACACAGGCTGATCCACGTCATGCCTATCCCAACAAATCGGGCATTGTTTCAGCGAATAAATATAACAATCGTCCTGTTCTACCACTTTTGCGCCGACATCAGTGGCTTTGTTGAGTATTCTAACGAAAGCGTTGATAATCAAATGCATCTTTACATGCAAAGGGAGCACCTTGAAGGCAATATCGGTAACGCCAATGAATTTCCCGAATTTCTCGCGCATATGCCCGCTCATCGCCCGGCCGATACGCATCCCCATGATTCGACCGCCACGCTTGCCATAAACGTCTTCCAAAGCCGTCATCAGGCTTGTGTAATCGGTATAGTCGAATGCCTTTTCGATATTATCAGGGGGATAGTTATCGATTAAATCCGGGAGATCTGCCATACGCAACACGGTTCGAATTCCCCCTTTCCCCAATATTTCTTCGCACGCAACCAAGGTTTTATATGCTTGCGTGTTTGAAATAAACAAGCCGCTTTTCTCTCTATTCTCCATGCAACCTCTCCTCCACCAAACCAGCGGTAGTATACCATAATTTTGTAACATCTATGACAAACAAGACACGTCCAGAGGGTGTCCGGACGTGTCTTTGTAACAATTTTTACCGGTTCGGTTGAGAACGAAATCAATCCATATGCTGGATGATTGCGTCTCCGAATTCCGAGCATTTCAACAAGGTTGCGTTTTCCATCAACCGGTGGAAATCATAGGTAACTGTTTTTGCAGCAATGGCACCTTCAATTCCCTTGACGATTTTATCGGCGACTTCATTCCATCCCATATACCGGAACATCATTTCACCCGACAAAATCACCGAACCGGGATTGACCTTATCAAGATTGGCATACTTGGGCGCAGTTCCATGCGTTGCCTCGAAGATAGCGTGGCCTGTTTGATAATTGATATTCCCGCCCGGGGCAATGCCCAAACCACCGATTTGAGCAGCCAGCGCATCCGAGAGGAAATCGCCGTTCAGATTCATCGTGGCAAGCACATCGAATTCTCTGGCTCGGGTAATCGTTTGCTGGAAGACAATATCAGCAATCACATCCTTGACAAGCAGTTTGCCGCTGTCCAAAGCAGCCTTCTGTTCCACATTGGCAGCCTTCTCGCCTTTTTCTGCTTTCGTGCGGCCCCACTTCGCCCATGTGTACACTTTGTCGGCAAACTTTTCTTCTGCAACTTCATACCCCCAATTGCGAAAAGCGCCTTCCGTATACTTCATGATGTTCCCCTTATGCACCAGCGTTACACTCCGCCGGTTGTTGTCCAGTGCCCACTGAATGGCAGCCTCGACCAAACGTTTGGAGCCTTCCTCGGAAACAGGTTTGATCCCGATACCGGAAGATTCGGGAAAACGGATTTTTGCATATTCCTCCGGGAAATGTTCCTTCAACAGCGCTATGAACTCACGGTTTTCCTTCGTGCCGTTCTCGAACTCGATACCGGCATAAATATCCTCCGTGTTTTCGCGGAAAATAACCATATCGACATATTCCGGGTGCTTGACAGGAGACGGGGTTCCGGCAAGATACTTCACCGGTCTCTGGCAAACATACAAATCAAGCGCCTTGCGCAAAGCAACATTCAGCGAACGAATTCCTCCCCCGATGGGTGTCGTCAAGGGCCCCTTGATTCCGACAATGTATTCCTTGAAAGCCTCGATTGTTTCTTCCGGCAGCCAGGAACCGAACTTGTCGAACGCTTTTTGCCCTGCGTACACTTCAAGCCAGTGGATTTTACGCTTCCCGCCATAGGCTTTTTCCACTGCTGCATCGAACACGCGCACAGAAGCCCGCCAAATATCCGGACCTGTACCATCGCCTTCAATAAAAGGAATAATGGGATGATCCGGCATCGAGATTTTGCCATTCCTGATAAGAATTTTTTCCCCTTCGACAGGCTTGTTACCATTTTGATGAGACATGCTAACCTCTCCTAAGCAATTGAATATGAGTCAGACGGCATCTTGTTTGGCTTCAGTGAAATGACCGGTTTGTTTTCTCACACATTTTGATAATACCATCAATCGTTTTCAATCATTTCACTTTTTACAGGATTTTCATTATAGCATTTTGTTATCATACGCGGAAGTCATAATAACTATTTCGTTGAGTTTCTTAAGCTTTTCTTATCTTCCCGGAGAGCCTGCAAGCCCTTTAACGCCTGTATTCCGGTGTTTTTCGAAAAATGAAGCACGGAACGCGGTATAATCAGGACGTGCCAGGAGGAACTGCTCTTCCCCCCTGGTTTTTTTGTTCACCAGCCACACAAAACCGGACCACTGGTTTTTCGTATATAGATAATACAATAACAATTCGGGAGTATCTGAATGAAATCCGAGATTGAAATCATCTCCAGAAAAAACTATCAATGGCACACGTTGGATGTCGATGAAACCTTGCGTTATCTGGCAACACCCCCCGACAAAGGATTGTCAGAAAAGGAAGCCAAAAAACGCATGCGCGAATACGGCGAGAACAAACTTGCCGAAGCACCACCCACTAGCTTCCTCGCGCTTCTCTGGGAACAATTCAACAACTTTGTTGTCATCCTGCTGCTTGTCGCCGCCATCATTTCCGCCGCACTGGGAGACTGGATCGAAGCAACAGCCATTATGACGATTGTCGTGCTCAATGCCATTCTGGGAATTGTTCAGGAAAAGAGAGCCGAGCAGGCGTTGAAAGCCTTACGGCAACTGGCAGCACCGGAAGCGAACATCCTGCGTGACGGTCACCGCATTACGGTTCCCGCTCATGCGCTGGTTCCCGGAGATATCGTCTTTCTCGAAGCAGGAAATTACGTTCCGGCAGATGTTCGTCTGCTGGATGCAGTCAACCTGCAAATCGACGAATCCGCCCTGACCGGCGAATCCGTACCGGTACAAAAGAACGCAGACATCCGCCTGGAAAAAGATATTCCGCTCGGCGACCGAAAAAACACAGCGTTCATGGGCACTTTGGTCACTTACGGGCGCGGGAAAGGTGTCGTTGTCAACACCGGCATGCAAACCCAAATCGGTCTGATTGCCGAAATGCTCCAATCGGTCGACCAAGAACAAACGCCCCTGCAAAAGAAACTTGATGAACTGGGCAAAGTTCTGGGGTGGTCGTCACTTGCTGTTTGTGGAATTGTCTTCATTGTCGGCTGGATGCGGGGAACGAACCCGCTCGATATGTTCCTGATTGCCGTCAGCCTCGCCATTGCCGCTGTTCCCGAAGGACTTCCCGCCGTAGTAACCATCAGCCTTGCGCTGGGAATGCGTGAAATGATTCGTCACAATGCACTCATCCGCAAGCTTTCATCCGTCGAGACTCTGGGCTCTGCCACTGTGATTTGCTCGGACAAAACCGGCACGCTCACCCAAAACGAAATGACCGTTACTGAAATTGCTGTCGACGGGGATACCGTCACGGTTACCGGCACCGGGTACAACCCCGTTGGCCAATTCCTCAAAGACGGGAAACCCGTCAATTTGGCAAAAGAACATCCCTCGATATTGACAGCTTTATGGGTCGGCGCTTTGAACAACGATGCTTCGCTGGAAGTCTCCGGTACGGCAAACGGAGAAAAAACTTACCGGATGATCGGTGATCCAACCGAAGGAGCCTTGATTGTCGCTGCGGCAAAAGCCGGTGCATCAGCATCCCCCCTCAACAAAGCATACCCGCGCATTCAGGAAATTCCATTCGATTCGGAAAAGAAACGAATGATTACCGTGCATATCGTTCAGGACCCCAAACCTGAGGATATTTCCCCGTTTTACGACGAGAACAAACGCGAATGGTATATCGTTGCCGAAAAGGGAGCACCCGACATCGTTTTACAGCATTGCACGTTCTATCAGGACAAACACGATAACGCAGTCCCCCTGACAGATGAAATCCGCCGGAAAATCATCGCCACCAACGACGATATGACAAAACGTTCCCTGCGCGTACTCGGGGTTGCTTATCGCGTGGCACAAGTCATCGACGACAACCAAAACGGCAAACTCGAACAAGAAGAACTGGAACACCAATTGATCTTCGCCGGTCTTGTGGGGATGATCGATCCGGCACGACCGGAAGTTTTGCCAGCATTGAAGAAAGCTAAAAATGCCGGTATCCGTACCGTCATGATCACCGGTGATTTCCCGAACACAGCCAAATCGATTGCCGAGGAAATTCACCTGCTGCAAAAAAACCACCACGTGCTCACCGGCAAAGAGCTTGATACCCTTTCCGACGAAGACCTGAAAAAACACGTCAAAACGACCGATGTCTTTGCCAGAGTATCACCAAAGCACAAAGTCCGCATCGTACAGGCATTACGCGCCAACGGAGAGGTAGTCGCGATGACCGGCGACGGCGTCAACGACGCCCCGTCCATCAAGCAAGCCGATATCGGTGTAGCGATGGGCATCACCGGAACAGACGTAGCCAAGGAAACCGCCGACATGGTGCTCACCGATGACAATTATGCCAGCATTGTTGCCGCTGTTGAACAGGGGCGGGTGATTTACAGTAATATCCGTAAATTCGTTTACTACCTGCTCTCCTGCAACCTTGCTGAAATCGCGACAATCTTCCTTGCCACCCTGTTCGGATTACCGTCTCCACTGACCGCCATCCAGTTGCTATGGTTAAATCTGGTCACAGACGGAGCGCCTGCCTTGGCGCTCGGTGTTGAAAAAGGCGATCCGGATATCATGGAACGCCCGCCGCGCCCATCCGAAGAACCCATCATCAACAAGGCAATGCGTGCCGGTATCATCATCCAAACCATTGCAATCACAACCGTCACGCTGGCAGCTTATCTCATCGGGCTGAAGATATTCAAAAACCAGGAAATCGCTGAAACGATGGCATTTGTCACCCTATCGTTCTCCGAACTATTGAGAGCTTTTACGGCAAGATCGGAAAATTACCCAATTCTTCGCATCGGTATTTTCAGCAACAAAAGCATGAACTGGGCTATACTTTCATCGGTTGTACTCCTTCTGGCGGTTGTTTACATCCCCTTCCTGGGACCGATTTTCAACACATTTCCCCTCGGGTTGGCACAATGGCAGTATGTTTTTCCGCTGTTGTTCATCCCGGCAATTGCCGCTGAAATCACAAAAATGCTTACCCGCCGGAGGAACGCTGCACCTGAGCACACAGCTGATAATCCGTAACTCGAATACAGACACAGGCGTTAATAATATGAGAAGTGGCGATTTATCAGTATTTACCAGATAGGATAAATTTACCGGTTCCGCGTCTATAAATTGATGTTATGATAATTGCAATCAATTATTCATAACTTTTTTCAACCACAAACAAGGAGGAAGGTACCATGGATTTTGGAAAAGCTTTTTCATTCATCTTCGAAGACGAGGATTGGCCCAAGAAAATCCTTATTGCAGGATTGATTATGCTCATCCCCGTTCTCGGCCAAATTATCGTTGCCGGATGGGCTTTCGAAGTAACCCGCAGAGTTATCAAAAAAAGCCCGGAACCCCTGCCCGACTGGAGTGAATTTGTCGATTATCTCATCAAAGGTATTCAAGTGGCAGTTATCGGCTTTGTCTATGCATTGCCTTTTATACTGTTCGAGGCCTGCATTTTCGGCGTCCAAGCATTGGCGCAAAACCAACCCCAAAGTGATACGCTGGTAGCGCTCTCCAGTATCATCTCCGTTTGTTTTGGCTGTCTGGTATTACTCTACATGATTTTCATGGGCATTGTCATTCCGGCTGCTCTCGGCAATTTTGCCGCAAAAGAGAACCTGGGAGCCGGCTTCCACTTCGG
>CAYWFK010000006.1:0-46600 GCA_964457375.1 uncultured Anaerolineales bacterium | reverse complement strand
AGGGATAATCAATCATGCATAAATCACGTACTGGCGCAGGAATTTTTCCAAAGTCGTGTAAAAATGCTCGATTGTTTCGTTTTTCCTGAACCCGTGCCCCTCACCGGGATAAACATGATATTCACACGGCACACCGTTTCTGCGGACAGCATCGACAATTTCATCCGACTGGCTTTTCGGGACCACGCGATCATCTTCTCCCTGAAAAACAATGAGTGCATCCTTGATTTTGTCAGCGTAGAAAACAGGGGACCGCTTCCGGTATGTTTCCGCATCCTCCGGCAGGGAACCAATCAGAAAATCGGAATATCTTGCTTCGAATTTATGAGTATCGGCGACCAATGTAAACTGATTCGATACACCATACAGACAAACCCCGGCTTTGAATACACCCGGATAATCTTCCAAGGCCTTCAAAACAGTATACCCGCCTGCGCTTCCTCCCATGATTACCATTTTCGTTTCGTCCACTAGCCCGCGTTCGAAAAGATAGCGGGTGCCACTCACTGCATCTTCGACATCGTAAATTCCCCATTTTCTTTTCAGGGCATCACGATACTTTCTCCCGTATCCTGTACTTCCCCGGTAATTGACCTGTAAAACTGCATAGCCTCTGCTGGCAAAGAACTGCACCTGGCCATCGAAACTCATACCCCGCTGGGCTGTTGGCCCGCCATGAATCAAAACAACCAGAGGGGGCGCACCTTTGCCCTGAAAAGCCGGGTTTTGTGGTGAATAAAAAATACCATAAACATCTTCGCCATCAAGCCCTTTCCACACAACCGATTGCGGAGCAGAATAATAACTGCGGGGCAGATCCTCGGGCATCGAACGGCGTTCGATATGCACACCCACATCATCCTGCCAGACGAGCAAACGTCTCGGCACCGCATAGCCGGAAGCGAGGACAGCAACCCGCCCATCCGCCGGAGAAACAGCAACCTGTTCCACCCACCCATATTCCTCCCCCAACGATACCGGGGCTTCCTTGCCCGAAGCCAAATCAACCTTCCACAATCCCGCTTGTCCGTTCTGGTTACGGATGAAATACAATCCATTACTATCCGGTGTAAACGCAAATGTTCGCATTCCTTGCACCCATCCCGGCAGTCCGTGTTCCGCCGGTGTAAAGGTCAATTGCGTTTGTTGCTCCGTACTCAAATCGTAAAGATAAAGTTGCCACCAGCCGCTTTCATCCGACACATAGGCAAGTTTTTTCCCGTCAGGAGAAAAAGCCGGCTGGAAGATCGAAATATTTTCACCCCCGGCAATCATCCGGCTATCCTTTACGCCAGGTAGTTCATCCGTAAATGTCAAATCCCCCATCATCAATTGAGTACCGTCCCAGGGCATGTTCGGTTGATTCCATGTAATCCAGGCGATATGTTTGCCATCCGGATGCCAGCATGGCTGCATATAAAAATCGTTCCCCTCGACAAGTTTCCGGGGCCAATAGTGGCCTTGTGTATCGACGATAGCAAGACTATCTTTCCCTTCGTACGTATGAACGTATACCAGGTATTTTCCGTCAGGGGAAACAACCGGTGCAGCCCCGCCCCCGAAAGCCGGGGTCAAAGGTTCCGGTTCACCCGCTTCGATAGGCTGGCGGTACAAACGGCCATTCCCGCTGCCAAAGAAATAAACATCTCCTTTTGCAGCCGTAAATTCTCCCCCGCCATACCCCACAAAACCGCGCGTCGGTATGGAATTATTCAGCTCCCGGCTTGCATTTCCATCAGGCTTTTTCAGAACAATCCACCCTTTGCCCGAATGAACTTCGCGCCAAACCAGCGTACCGTCATCATTCCAGGCTAAATCTGTCAGATTCAACCCCTTTGCCAGGTGTTGAGGGGTAATCGGGCTTGTCCACAAACCATACTGTCTGGTTTCTTGTTCTTGCATCAAAACACACCTCCGAATAAAAATAATGGTAACGAAAGAAACTGCCCGCCAAAGGCTCAGCCCTTCAAACGGAACGTCTTCCGGTGAATCGGGCACATACCAAATTGCCGGATAGAAAAACGGTGAAAAGATGTCCCGTATCCTTTATGATTTCCAAAGTGATATTGCGGGAACTGGTTGTCATACTTCCGCATCAGTCGATCCCGAACTGTTTTCGCCAAAATCGAAGCGGCAGCAATCGTCAGCGAACGCTGGTCACCTTTGATTAAAGAAGACTGTGGAAGCGCCATATCAGGCAGGAACAGATAATCAAGCAGCAGATAATCAGGGAATGGGTGCAAGCCGGCAAGTGCTCTCGATGCAGCCGTTCTGATTGCCGGAACAATTCCCGTATCATCGATTTCATCCGGTTCAGCAAACCCGACCGCCCAGGAAAGGCTCTCCTGCCGGATTTTTCCGGCAAGCAACTCACGCCGGTTCGGTGTCAATTGTTTCGAATCACGTACCCCGGCCAGCTTTCTCGTTACCTCGCGGGAAGCCGGCAAGATAACCACCCCCACAGCAACAGGCCCGGCAAGTGCTCCCCGGCCTGCTTCGTCCAATCCGGCAACATACTGAAATCCTTGCTGCCATAAAGCCATCTCGAAACAAAGATCCGGGGCATCCGGAATCAAAGACGGGTCAATCCTCTTTGTCATAGAAACCGCGCCGATTGTTGATTTTCAATTTGGCAATATCGATGATCATTGCCAAAGCATCCCGCAGCGGCCTGAGTTTTGTCTCCGGGTTGAAATACCAGGAGATAGGTATTTCGACAATCCGGTATCCGCGTTTTTGTGCGATGAAAAGCACTTCGACATCGAAAGCCCAGCGATCGATTTTCTGATGCTTGAAAATATCCTCGGCAACCTCCGCCCGAAAACACTTGAACCCGCATTGAGTATCATCCAGACCCGGCAATGCCAGCAACCGGATGATGGTATTGATCAGACGCCCCCCAAGATGACGATAGAAGGGTTCATTGTAACGGACCGATTCAGGCGCTTCCCGTGATGCAATCGCCACATCGAAATCTTCCAGTGCCGGAGGTAAAAACCGGGATAACTCGTCAATCGGCATCGATAAATCAGCATCACACATAAAGCGGAACGTTCCATGCGCTTGCAGCATGCCGGTGCGCACAGCCTTCCCTTTACCCGGAAAATCCTGTTTGATTACCCGTAAACAATCGCACTTCTCCTGAAACGATTTGGCAATCCGGTAAGTCCCGTCCGTGCTCCCGTTCTCGACCACCAGCACTTCCGAAGTATAGGGCTGATTTTCCAAAAAGGCAAAAACCTTCTCCAGCGTACCAGGCAATCGGGAGGCTTCGTTATACGCCGGAATGATGATAGACAAAAAGATATTTTCCACGTGATTTTTAGTGTATTCCGTAATGAATCCGGTAAATTTATTTACATCACCTGTGCAATAAACAGGAAGATGACGAAACTAATCAACACCAACACTTCGATAAAAATCAATCCGAAGAGCAGCAGCCATTGCGTTTTGTTAAAATTAAAAATCCTTTGCAACTTCCGTAGCTTCCTGTCCAGCGTAGATATTGGCTTCGATGTTGCCAGAGAAGATTGCGCAAACGGCTGTGATCTTCTCAGATTGACATCTTCTTCCTCTTCTTCCGGCTGATAGGTTTCCGTAAGAGCATCCATCGCCTGGTGCAACGCTTCGACACTGACAACCCGGGGTGCCTGCCCCAGTCGGGAAGCGAAGCGCTCGATTGCATCGGACAAGACAATACGAACCGCAGGGCGTACTGTATCCACATGCGTGCCCGGATCGGAAAGAATCAACACACCATCGACATGCTCAAACACCTGGTTCTTGCGTGAAAGAAAAACAGAAACAGCCCTTGTCATCAACAACGTTCGGGTAATCAGGTTTGGTTTTTTCGGCTTGAATTTGCGTGATCCGCCTTCAAGCACCGACCACATTTCCCCTTTCGCCCGGAAAATCCCTTTGACCGGGTCTGTGTAAATCACAGTAATCCCCTGCGGGCCAAACAGAATCAGCGGAATCGGAATTTCCACTTCCGGCAAAACAGCGTTTCTGACAATTGTGAACTTGTTATCCAGATATTTCCCAAGCCGGTTGATGATCATCTTTTGAGCTTCCATCTCAGAATACCAGGAAAACCCGTATTTCAAAGTCGCCTGAATCCTGTCGGTGAGACTGATTTGACCATCTTCCGTTTGGTATTCAGAAAAATCAATTACTTCCATAGATGATTACCTCCTTTTGGAGATACGAAAAACCGGAGAACAACAGCGTATGCCGAATGCAAAAATCCGACAACCGAATGAAACTTCAAATTTCCATCCTTTTTTCATTATACCAACGGAATGGTATTCCATAAACCTGACAAAGGGATAAACAAAACGTTCCCGCATATTTTTCTGGCATAACCGAACCCTAAATCACCGGTATTCCACCAAGCTGATCGTGAAAATTCCCTGCCTCTCCACTGGTAATAATGACCTTGCCATTCTTCGTTACAAGATGGAACCGGGAATCATCATCGATATCGAATACATTTCCCATTCGCGGAATTCGTTCCCCGCTAACAATTTGCTTTCCCTGTTCGAGCTGCTCAATCAACGCTTTCCGGGGAACAATTACCTGATCGGTATATACTAACCCGCGGCGCTGATACATTCTCACCCAACGGACATTCCCGTCTTCATCAAAATGAGCAGCGTTCACGACGCCATCGATTTTTTTTGCCATTGTCAGTCCTCCAAATACATCAAAACGACAAAACCAAGTGAAAGCTATACGCTATTATCACTGACTAAACAACATAGATTGTATAAATCTTACCACACGCAATACGCATTCGAAAGCCAGGGTCACCTGCTGCATGGCAGTTTTTCAGCGGGTTGCTAGGGGCCTGACCAATAAACTTCCCAATCGTCTCTATCACCGGCACTTCACTGCTGCATTTTTGGTGCTTGCCCGGTTTACCGGTTGAATTTATTCGGGTTGGAATTGTTTCAACCTTTTGTGTACGATCACCTTCAAAACATCCCGCATCGCTTTTCTCATAGCAACAAGCTCCGGGAAGGAATAGAAAAACGAAATCTTTTGTTCCGCAATGGTTTGGGGAGATTGCGGTGCCGGACGAAACACAAACGAAGCAAACGACTCCGCAATATCTTCCACCGGATTGGTCGCAGCGTAATAAGTGACAAAAGCATCAGGATTCAAATCGTAATTATCCATCTGTGTGTCTTCATCCTGTGCGTCATCATACGAATAAACAGGCATGAACCCCTTCCCTTTCCAGAACTTTTCATAGAACAGGTTCAAATATGCATTTGTATTGACACACCCTTCATCAAGATAGAAATTCCTGCAAGCTTCTTCATCAATCGTTTCATCAATCTGCTCTTCATTCAGCGTCAGGATGTGCGAAAACTCATGAATTAGGGTAAAGACCATTTCCTTCTCCCCGTCTTCCAGGCTCTTCATGTTAACAACCATATCCCATTTTTCAAGGTTTTCCTCAGAATCAGGCAAGACGAAAGCAGCAGTTGCATCATGTATATCAGGGACCAGCACCAAACGATTTAAATGCCGGTCGGAAAAAGGATCGGGGGAAATTTCAGCAAGCCATTTTCTGACCTTCACATCCTTTGCATTTTCCTTTCCGGAAACAATTTCGAAGCGTTCTCCCGGCATGATTTGGTAAATGACCTCCGCCTGGTCTTCGAGTTCATCGATATTCTCCGAATTTTCATCAAGCCCATCGGAGAAATTTCCGTAATCCGCACCCAAAGCTTCCAATTCTGCGTCGATTTTTTCTTCGATTTTTTCGCATTGTTCTTCGGTATCACAACGGAAGAAACAAACCCCGCGTGCAGCATCATACGTTTCAAAAGATGTGCATTCCTCAGGAGTATCCACAAAAGTTTCCACCCTGAACCCGTCGTACTCCTGAGCATCATCGGGCGCATCCGTCACATTCCTGGTCACCTCCGGCAGCGGCGTATCCGTGAGGAGCAAGTTCCCATCGACATCGTATCCTTCGAGTGTCGAAAGTACATCGAATTTGACGACCCCAGCCGCAAGAATGCATAAAAACAAAAAAGCCACCCCGACAATCACCTTTTTTGCCATTGCTTACCCTCCGGAACGATTAATGAGATAGAATTGAAAACAGTACGCAAACCGGTTGACAGAATAAAAAAAGAGCGTAACGCGTGCACTTCTTACCAACCGCATTACGCTTCGCTTGTCGGGGTGGGCGGACTTGAACCGCCGACCTCCGCGTCCCAAACGCGGCGCGCTTCCATCTGCGCCACACCCCGGCTCACGTGAGTATAAACCGAAACAGGGGTTTGCGTCAAGGAAAAAAACAGCCCGAGGTTTCTTCTTTTATGAGTGTCAGCTATCAAATTCGCGCCTCCTCTATCGCCATTCTCAGCATCCACCGCCCGGAAGTATGCAACGCCATGGACTGGGAAACCATGGATGCATTTCGTCAGAAAATCGGGAATACCCATACCAACCCGCAGATAAAAGTATTAATTATCACCGGGAGCGAGAAAGCATTCATCTCCGGCGGAGACCTGAATGTGCTCCATAAGGCAACCTCTCGACAAGACGGCATCCGCTTATCCCAAGGAATGACTGACGCACTCAACCGGCTGGAAACCTTGCCTATACCGGTTATCGCCGCAATCAACGGGCCTGCCCGCGGTGGCGGCGCAGAAATTGCGCTGGCTTGTGATTTACGCGTCGTATCATCGGATGCCACACTGGGTTTCGTTCAAATCTCACTGGGGTTGACACCCGGCTGGGGAGGCGGGCAACGCTTGCTGCATTGCGTCGGTTATGCCCGCGCGCTCGAACTCCTGCTTACAGGCCGCATTCTCGACGCGGAAGAAATGCAAGCCATCGGGCTGGCTACTGCCATCGCACCGCCTTCTCAGGCTTTGCCCCGTGCCATGCTGCTGGCAAAAGCCATTGCGGACAAACCGCCGGAAGCGGTCAGAGCTATCAAGAGCATGCTGAAAACCGGCTTGTCCACCGGCCGCTCAACAGCCATGATGCTGGAACAAAGCATCTTCCCGGATTTGTGGACCTCCATGGCTCACCGAAAGGCTGTCGAAAGTTTTCTCGATCGCAAAAAGACAAACAAAAAAGCCGGAGAATAATCCATGCAAGCGTGGCTCTATCACGGACATCATCAAAAATACACGGAGGACCTTGCTTTTTGGCTTGCCTGTGCTGCCAAAAGCAAGGGGGCTATTCTCGAACTGGGCTGTGGTACCGGGCGCGTTTCTTTGTTTCTGGCAGAACACGGCTTTACAGTTTTCGGCATCGATATAAGTTTCGATATGCTGAGAACAATGCAAGCAATCGCTTCCAAACGCCTTGTAAAACCGTTGAAAATCATTCAGGCGGATTTTTCCGGATTACACCTCGGTTACACCTTTCCCGCAATCATCCTTCCATGCAATACATACAGCACGCTCTCACCGGATGCCCGAAAAGCAACATTACAACGCGTCCGTCAGCACCTGACGGAAAACGGCGTGTTCACTGTCAGCATGATCAATCCTGCACGCTTGTCCACCCTGCCGGCAATTGCCGGGCAGGAGCCGGAGGTTTTCTTCGAGCATCCCCTTGACGGGAATCCGGTAGAAGTATTCAGCAGTTGGGAAAAACCGGATGAACACAGAATTACATTCACTTGGACTTATGATCATCTTTTCCCTGACGGTACAATCGAACGCAGGAAAACTTCAGTCACCCAATTCATTATTGATAAGGAAACCTGCCTGAACGAATTCGACAAAGCCGGTTTCACAAAATTAACCCTTTTCGGCGACTTCCAAAACAACCGGTATGACCAAAGCAGCCCTTACCTGATCATCCGGGCAGCCCGCTAGAAACACCTGCCTGACGATACGGACAACTTTTCCAAGCCGGTATTCGTCCGAAACTCTCATCGCCCCAAAAAACCGCCATAGTGAAAAAGAACCACTGACAACTTTCCGGCTAGTGGTAGAATAATTTGACAAATCTCCGTTCGAGACTTTCCCGAAACCCGAAAAGGGGAAACACGCAACGGGGATGCCTGATTATACGTTTTCCCGCATTCGGAAAACGGGAAATGGAGTAATAACTATGGACGAAAACAATAATCTGCAACCCGACAAGCCGCCTTCTGAAAGCGAATCCGCACCGGAAGAAAACTTGTCCCCAACCGCAGAAAGCACCAACGAAATCACCCCGGAAAGCACGCAACCTTCCGGCTGGCAGGAAGCCACTGCATCGGAAATCGAAACAGCTGCCGAAACGCAGGAAGAAACACAACCGGAAGAAGAAAAGTCGGCTTCCATGGATATGGATCAAGGCAATATCAGACCTGAAATAACTTCCACGCCGGAAATCCCCCCCACGGAAGAAATCGCCGTGAAAGAAGAAAGCCGCACGAAACGTTTTCTGCGCAAGTTGTTTCGCTGGATTTTAGGCATTCTCATCGTCTTTGGGCTTGGTTTTCTGACCGCTGTGGTTGTCTATTATCGTCCCGCACATCGACAGCTGGAAGCAACCCTTCTGGAAAAACAAACCGCAATGGAAACCGTTTCTTCCCAGAAAGCGAAAATTGCTGATCTCGAATCCAAAATCCGGAAACAGCAGGATGAATTGGATTACCTGAAAAACACCAATCTGAAATTAAAAGTGGAAAACTCTCAAAAAAGCCTGCAAGTTGCACTGACCAAAGCGAATGTTTCCACGAGCAAGGCACTGGTTTTCCTGCTCGAGAAAAAAACAACCGAAAGCCGTAAGGCACTAACCGAAACATCAGAGCTAATCAAGGAAATCAAAACCTTGCTCCCTGACAGTCAGTCGAAAAACATCGATTCAATTGAAAAACGGTTGAACCTGGTAATTTCCGAGATTAGAACAAACCCGTCAACCGCCCATGACGATTTGAACATCATGCTCAAGGAACTCGCTAAAATCGAACACACGCTGTTCCCCGCACCATAACCCGGTAACAGCAAGGCGTTTATCGGTACGAACCGAATTTAGATACAAAAAACTCCGGATTGATTTTATGCCTTCTTCAATCCGGAGTTTGCTTTTTTGTATTTCGCCGGTGCTTTACCGCCTGCTAACTCAACCACAGGGGAAACCAGAGTGGTGACTATCCCCCCGTTACGGAGAAGCCGTTTCTGTTGCTTCTTCTCCCTGAAGTACGTTATTGGAGTAAAAATACCACTCGCTGATCGTAGCAAAACGGTCACTGGTATCGAACAGCGGCCCCACCCGAATACCCTGCACCTGTTTATCCACCCCGTAAGTATACATCGGGTAAAAAAGAGGCAAGGCTGGCATTTCGTTGACAAACTTCACCTGAAAGTTACGATACAACCGCGCCCGTTCTTTGGGGTCAACGATAATCCGCGCTTGTTCCAGATATTCGCTGGCTTGCCTGTCATTCCACATGGCGTAGTTTTGTCCACCCGTTGCCTGTGTTTGATGCCAGAACGGATAAGGATCAGGGTCCGGTGAATTCGACAGGTCGATATCAACCAACGCCGCCTGATACACCCGTGTTTCAAGATTTTTGGAAATCAGCTGCTCGTAAGGAACTGCCTTCAAAGTTACATCCACACCAATCGATTTCCAATACTTGCTGATTTCCCGGGCAACCTGCTCATGCAAATCATCATCCGGGTAAAGAAGAGAAAAAGCCAGTTTTACACCGTCTTCCGAAGCCCGTACTGCGCCGCCTTCTGCCGGGATGGTATACCCCGCATCTCTCAGCATTGCGATTGCCTGGTTGGTATCATAAGGAATACGCTGGATTCCTTCGTAATAAGCCCACGTGTTGGGGAAAACCGGCCCGTCTGCAATGGCTGCCTGTCCCAGACAAACCCGGTCGATGATTTTCTGCCGGTTTATCCCGGTCAACAAAGCCTTGCGCACTGCACGTTCCTTAAAGAAAGGCACTTTGGGATTATCCAGATTCAGGAATACAATCATCATTTGCGACAAACGCGTTGTATAGAAATTCAAATCGGGATTCTGTAACGCCGCCTTGAAAATATCCCGCCCGATTCGGGAAATACCGAGAATATCTCCCTGTTCATATGCAGTCAATGCAGCCGCGTCATCTTCATAATACTTGAATGTTACCTCATCGATGAAGGGACGCTGATTATAGTAATACTCGTTGGCAACCAGAGATACTCCCTGGATTTTACTCCCGTCAACCAGCCATTGGCTAAACTTGTAAGGACCGCTGCCAATAGGATGGGTATTGTAGTCATCATCGACAATTTGTTTTGCAGACAATTCACCAAGAACATGTTCAGGCAAAATGCCAAAGGTCAGGTAGTCCAAAAACGGGGCAAATGGCTCGGGCAGGATGAATTGAATGGTATGGTCATCGAAGATTTTAATCTTGATATCTTTCCACAAATTCCTGATATCTTCCGGGATGGGCATATCGGGGTCTTTCAGAAGGTTAATCGTAAACTCGACATCCTTCGCGGTTACCGGCATACCATCATGCCATTCGGCATTCGTGCGCATGGAGAAATTATAAATTTTCCCGTCACGTGAAATCCCCCATGATTCCGCCAAATCACCTTGCGGAAGCCCGCGGTCATCGTACCGAACAAGGCTGCTGAAAAGCAGACGGTCCACGTCCCTGTCCGCTGCATTCGAATAGTCCAGCAACGGATTGAAACGTAAAAACGAACCGATCAAACCTTCCGTGTAAGTTCCGCCTTCGACAGGAACAGGGGCAACTGCCGGCGGTGAAATAACCGGTTTTTGACCAATCAAAAGTATCCCGATTGCCACAAGTGCAAGGACGACAATCAGGAGCTGCCAGCGTAATCTTTTCATAAGCAAATAATAACCAGGGATGAGTTTTTTCAGCCAATGGCAAAAAGAAGACGCTCCCCGGAATCAGGTTAACTTACCCCACCGGCTCACAGAGAACCGGTGATTGTCATCCTCCGGTACAGCGTCTGTCGGTAACTAAATCAGCCGGTTACCAAAACAGTAATGATGGCCAGAGAAAAGAATAACACGCTCAAACCAATCGTGATACGGAACAAGGTTTTTTCGATACCCCGGCGTGCCGTAAAAATGCCGCCCGAATCAGCGCCCGTCAAGCCGCCCAGCCCAGCGCCTTTGCTTTGCAAAACCACACTGGTAATCAGCGCAATTGACGTTATAATCATTGCAATATTCAAATATTTTTCCACAACGAACCTCCATACAAAAAAGGGAACATTCCCGCGCTTACAAGCAAGGATGGATTATACCGTTCGTTGGGATAATCGTCAATCAAACCGAATCAGGCGGAAACCGCCAACAGAAACGGGATAAAATCCATGAACGAATACATCATCAACTTACACATGCACACTCCCTACTCGGACGGTCACGGGACCCATCAGGATATCGCCAACGCCGCGATGAAAGCGGGGCTGGACGCAGTTCTGGTTACCGACCATAACATCTGGGTCAATGGGCTGGAAGGTTATTACGAAAACCAGGGAAAACGGGTATTGGTGCTCATCGGTGAAGAAGTGCATCACCAGGCTCGCAACCCCCAGAAAAACCACTTGCTCATTTTCGATACGAACAAAGAGCTTGCACCCTACGCCCCCGATCCGCAGCGTTTGATCGATGCCGTCAATCAGGCCGGCGGCATTTGTTTCATCGCCCACCCCGTAGACCCTCCTGCACCGGCAGTCGGGGAAGACGATCTTTCCTGGGTAAACTGGGAAGTGCACGGCTATACAGGAATCGAACTCTGGAATGCGTTTTCGGAATTCAAAGTTTTACTCAAAAGCAAACTGCATGCGCTCTATTATGCATACAATTTCAACCACATCGGTCATGGGCCGCTTCCCGAAACCTTGCAAAAATGGGATGTACTCCTGGTATCCGGTAAACATGTGGTTGCGGTCGGCGGCTCGGACGCGCACGCATTACCTGCATCTCTTGGCCCGCTTCATCGGATTCTCTTCCCGTATGAAAAACATTTCAGCGCCATCAACACCCACATTCTTACGGACAAACCATTGACCGGCAGCCTGGCAGAAGACAAACGCCAAATCTATGGCGCACTTCGCAGCGGGCATGCCTTTGTCGGTTACGATTTACCCTCCCCTACGAAAGGTTTCCGTTTTACGGCTCAGGGGAAAAACACCAAAGTAATCATGGGCGATGATATTCCGCAGGATTCAGGCGTAACCCTGCAAGTCCATCTTCCCCGCCCCGCAGAATGCCACCTGATCAAAGACGGCAAAGTCATCCAAAAATGGCAAGACCGCAGCAATATGACACACATTACCACCGAAGCGGGCGTCTACCGGGTCGAAGTTTATATCGACTATCTGGGAAAACAGCGCGGCTGGATTTTCAGCAACCCAATCTATATTCGCTGACAAACCGAATCATCGGGAACGCCGCATCAACCTGCATATGTCAGCCCACGCCGTTTTTCGTCCGACCCCGGCTGTTTCCAACGCGCAAGAAAAAACGCAAGCCAAGAGCATAATACCCGCACCGTAAAGGCAACTGGCGAAACAAACCATGACGGATTTCAAACTTAACGCACCCTACAAACCAACCGGCGATCAGCCGGAAGCCATCACACAATTAATCCAAGGGTTGGAACAAGGATTCCGGCATCAGGTGCTGCTTGGTGCCACAGGTACCGGGAAAACCTTTACAATGGCAAACATCATTGCATCGTTGAACAGGCCTGCGCTGGTAATTGCCCACAACAAAACCCTGGTTGCCCAGCTTTATGCTGAATTCAAGGATTTCTTTCCCGAAAATGCCGTAGAATATTTTGTCTCTTACTACGATTATTATCAGCCCGAAGCCTATGTTCCCCGCCATGATCTGTATATCGAGAAAGAAACCGATATCAATGAAGAAATCGAACGGCTGCGGCTAGCGGCAACCACTGCCCTGATGTCACGGCGGGACGTGATCATTGTTGCATCCGTTTCCTGTATCTACGGGTTGGGGAATCCGGAAGCCTACGGGAAAGTCGTCATCGCACTGCAAAAAGGGAAAATCTACCGCCGCACGGCACTCCTGCGGCAGCTGATTGAAAGCCAATACCAGCGCAACGACATGGAACTTCGCCCCGGTACTTTTCGCGTGCGCGGGGATACGCTGGAAATCGCCCCGGCCTACGAAGAACGTTTCGTTTACCGCATCAGTTTCTTCGGCGACGAGGTCGAACGAATTTTCCAGCTAGACCACATCACCGGCGAAATCAAGGCGGAGCTGGAGTCAATCGAGATTTATCCGGCAAAGCACTTCATCACGGAAGAAGAAAAAACAGTCCTTGCCATTCAGGATATCGAACGCGAGCTTGGAGAACGAATTGCCTACTTCAAGGCGAACGACCAATATCTTGAAGCACAACGTATCGAACAACGCACACGTTACGATCTGGAAATGCTCAGGGAAGTCGGGTATTGCTCCGGTATCGAAAACTATTCCCGTCACCTCGACCAAAGGCCTGCCGGTTCTCCCCCATGGACTTTGATGGATTACATGCCCAGCAACTACCTGCTCTTCATCGACGAATCTCATATGACCATTCCCCAAATTCGCGGGATGTACAATGGTGACCGTTCCCGAAAGCAAACCCTGGTCGATTACGGTTTTCGTCTTCCATCTGCGTTGGATAACCGTCCGCTAATGTTCGATGAATTCCAGCAGCGCATGGGGCAAACCATCTATACATCAGCGACCCCGGGTCCTTTCGAATTGCAGCTTGCTGCTCAAATCGTGGAGCAAATCATCCGTCCGACCGGCTTGATCGACCCCGAGGTTGAAATTCGTCCCATCGAAGGGCAAATCGATAATCTCATCGGGGAAATCAACAAGCGCATCCGGCAAGGGCAGCGCGTGCTGATTACAACTTTGACAAAACGCATGGCAGAAGATTTATCGGATTATCTCAAAGAACTCGGCATCAAGGTTCACTACCTGCATTCTGAAATCGATACACTGGAACGCGTCGGCATCCTGCGGGACCTTCGCCTGGGCGTTTTCGATGTTGTTGTTGGCATCAACCTGCTGAGAGAAGGGCTCGACCTGCCGGAAGTTTCGCTGGTTGCGATCCTCGACGCTGACAAACAAGGATTTCTGCGCTCATCGACAGCACTCATCCAAACAATCGGGCGTGCGGCAAGGCATGTTCAAGGCAAGGTCATCATGTATGCCGACCAAATCACGGACGCCATGCGCCAGGCAATCGATGAAACCAACCGACGCCGTGTAAAACAGATTACCTACAACGACAAACACAATATCAAACCCGCCTCCATCATCAAAGCCGTGCGTGACATCACCGACCAGCTATCTTCGTCACACGCCGTCGCTGATGAACAAGCTGCTTACCACACAACCCGCCAGGGAAAACTCAGACGAAAAGAAACCAAAAACATAATCAAAGAACTCGATAAACAAATGCGTGAAGCAGCCGGTGCCCTCGAATTCGAGAAAGCAGCGGTTCTGCGCGATCAAATCATCGAGCTTCGCAAGCTCCTCGCCGAGGACCCCGACCTGAAACCCTGGGAACGAATTCGGGAAATTGCCGGCAACGACTAGCGGCATTCCCATAGTGTTCCCGTTCTGTTCTTCCGGGCGGGAGCAATCCTTCCACCCCGCTTTGGAACCCGGATGTCGCTGATTTTTCGCAGAAAGCACGCACCATCTTCACGAAATCTTCACAAGATTATCCTATGATCCTCTAAAAACGGAGACCGAATCGACATGGGAAACAGGCTGTAATATAATTCTTTGGGAGGAAAAAGCGAAATCCTATGGCTGCTATTCTGATTATTGAAGATGAAGTCGAACTGGTAAAAATCCTGCGTTCCTATTTCGAAAAAGCCGGTTTCGATGTACTGACTGCGTACCGGGGAGATACCGGGCTTTCCACCTGGGAACACAGGAAGCCTGATGTTGTCATCCTTGATCTCAACCTGCCAGGCATGGACGGTCTGGATGTCGCCCGCGAAATCCGCCGAAAAGCACGCACGCCGATTATCATGCTTACCGCCCGTGTTGAAGAAACCGACCAGTTAATCGGCCTTGAACTAGGCGCAGACGATTACATCACCAAACCATTTTCTCCCCGCATAGTAGTTGCACGTGTTCGCTCTATTCTTCGCAGGCTGAACGAACAACCCGTTGCTTCACATCAATTAAAGATAGGAAATCTCACCATCGATATCGATGCTCACATGGTGCTGCTCGATGGCCACCCCGTCGACCTGACCCCTACCGAATTTTCCCTGTTGAAAACCCTTGCATCCCAGCCGGGGAGAGCATTCAGCCGTGCACAACTCCTCGAGGCATCTCAGGGAACTGCTTACGAAGGGTATGAAAGAAACATCGACGCCCATATCAAGAACCTGCGCTCGAAAATCGAATCCGATCCCAAACACCCCGTATATATCGAAACCGTTTTTGGCATTGGATATCGTTTCATCAAGCCAAATTGACAAGAGATTGCCATGCGCGATAAATTACTTTTTTCCTACCGGGTTCTCATCCTGTTGACCCTCGGCACAATCATTTTTCTCACCACCCGGCAAACGTCCTCGGATATCAGAAATTTCATGTTTCGCGGCGGTTATTCGGGCACCGAGCAAGTCGTTTCGGAACTGGAAAACTATTACCGGCAGCATCACACGCTCGAAGGCGCTGACAGCATCATCAGAGACTACCGGGGAAATTCCCGCGGGCACAAAAACGGCCCCGGCAACGGTGAAGGCAACCAGTATGGCAGAAGCGGCAAAGGCATGCACATGCGTCTTGCCGACGCACAAGGGAAAATACTTTATGACGGGTTTGCTGACAATTCGGAAACGACCCTGAGCAGGGATGAAATCAACAGGGCAATTTCATTGAACGTAAAAGGTGAAACTGTCGGGTACCTTTTGCCGGAAGAGAGCTTCCCCTTCACCCGGGAAAATCAAACTTTTCTCACCAACCGAATCATCAAAGCAGTCATTATCGCCTCGGTGATAGCAGGCATTGCCTCCCTGCTTCTCGCATTTCCAATCGCCGACAAACTGGTAAAACCGATAGTAGTGCTCACCGATGCAGCCAGAAATCTGGCAAAAGGCAAATTGGAACAACGCGTTGTCATCGAAGGGAAAGACGAAATCGCCACACTCGGAGAAGCTTTCAACCAAATGGCTGCCGCTTTGCAGCAGTCCGAAGAAACAAGGCGTGCACTGACTGCGGATATTGCCCACGAACTGCGCACCCCGCTGGCAGTTCAAAGAGCGCAAATCGAAGCCATCAAAGATGGCATTTATCAGCTTACCCCCGAAGCCCTGATAACCATCGAAGAACAAAATCACTTGCTTTCCCGTCTGGTAGAAGATTTGCGCATCCTTGCTCTTGCAGATGCCGGCGCATTGACACTGGAAAAATCGGATGTCGAGTTGGTTGCACTGGTGCAGGGCATCATCAGACGCTTCGCTGCACAGGCACAGGAACACCAAATCACACTGAAACTGGCAACCAACCCCGATAACATCCGCCTTGTCGTCGATCCGCAGCGCATCGAGCAGATTTTACACAACCTGATTAGCAACGCCCTGCGTCATTCTCCTGAAAACACTTCGATAGAAATCACTGTTTCCGCTTCGGAAAAAGAAATCCGCATCACCGTCCGGGACCACGGCAAAGGGATACCCGGGGAAGCGATGCCACACATCTTCGAAAGATTCTACAAAGTAGAAAAATCCCGCAGCCGCTACGAAGGCGGCACAGGGCTGGGATTATCGATTGCACGCAAGCTGGCGCAGGCTCACGGCGGGGATATCACCGCATCCAACCATCAGAAAGGCGGCGCCATTTTCACACTCACCATCCCATTCACGAAAAACGAGACACAAAATGATACGAAACAACGTCACAAGAATGCTTGACCAGCGAAAAATCGAATACACGCTTTACGAACTCCCCAAAGAAAAACTGGGGGCATTGAAAACCGCCGAACTTCTGAATATCGACCCGAAGATTGTTTTCAAAACCATCGTCGTCGTCCGCACGTCACCCGGAAAGCCTATTCTTGCTGTCATTCCGGGACCCAAAGAAGTCAATCTCAAGGCACTTGCCAAAATCGCCGGTGAAAAGAAGCTCAAAATCCCCACAATGAGAGAAGCCGAAAGGCTCACCAAACTGCAAGCCGGGGGCATTTCACCGCTGGCGCTGCTCAACCGAGGATTTGTGGTCTACATCGACAGCGCAGCCCGTCTATACGAAAAAATCCACGTGTCCGGAGGACAACGTGGATTGAATATTCGTTTACGTACAGAAGACCTGGCAAGCATTACCGGTGCCCGTTTTGCTGAAATCGCAGCCCCCCATCAATAAACGGGTTTCCCATTACGCCAGCCTCCCCAGGCTTTCTTTCCTTTTTATGCTATTCCCTTCCGCCCCCTGCGCACATTACGGGAGTTCGAACTCACCGATATTCTTGTCGTTCAGAATGACGGTATATTTGCCCGCAGCAAGTTTCCCAAGTTTGAGAGTAACATCGAACGGGGAAATCACCTGAGTGCAAACCGTTCCCGGGTCTTCGATGCCATAAACAATTACTTCGATTTTGTTTTCCTGGTCGGGTTCATTCACAATCGAACGAAGCTCGATGCACGGATTCGGCAAGTTCCCCCATGCATGCAACTCCACTTGTTTTTGCTCCTCATCCGGCAAATAGATTTCACTTCCGTCGATAGAAACACCAATCTGCGCCATTTGTTTGTCCTTCGCTTGTGGAATCAATTCCGCTTCTTCGAAGATGCGGATATTTGCATGCTCTCCCTCAACCATATCCGGATAAGGCTGAGCAGTACCTACCGGTACACTTCCGGGTTGAGGATAAGTACCTTCCCCGTCACTCACCGGGGTAAGATACACCGGCATCCCGGCATCATCCTCATTATTTTGAACGTTTTGCTGCTCGCCGGCATTTTTAACCGGTTTATTGTTGTCAGGTGCAACTTGCGATCCGCCGCTGCAAGCCGCCAACAAACCCGCAACGATCACAACGACACTCATCCATAGATTTATTTTTTTCACGATCAACCTCCACGAAAACATTGTCTGTTAAATCTTAAACGTCAGGAGCATCTAATTAGTTCCGATAGATTGTCATCCTTTGATCACAACCAGCGGAACCAGTCTTGCCACTTTGCCGGCAATCCCTGCCCCGCAAACCGCTTTTACGACATCATCGACATCTTTATACGCCTGCGGTGCTTCTTCCGCAAGCCCGGCCAAAGAACCGCTGCGCACATAAATCCCACGGGCATCGAGCCAGCTTTGCAATTTCTCGCCTCTGATGGTTTTCTTCGCCTGACGCCTGCTCATCACCCTGCCTGCGCCATGGCAGCATGAGCCATAAGATAACGCCATGCTTTTGGCTGTACCCAACAGCACCCACGAAGCCGTCCCCATACTCCCCGGGACAAGTACCGGCTGCCCGATTTTCCGGTAGACTTCCGGCAAAACCGGGGAACCCGGGCCAAACGCCCTCGTTGCCCCTTTGCGGTGAACACAAACTTTTACCGCTTTCCCTTCGATGATATGTTCTTCGATGCTTCCCAGATTATGGGCGACATCATAAACCTGGCGCAAATCCCATGACCTGGTTTTCCCTGCAAACACGGTTTCGAAAGATTCCCGTACATAATGAGTCAAAACCTGACGGTTGGCAAAGGCATAATTCGCAGCACAACGCATCGCACTGAGGTAATCCCTGCCTTCCGGTGAATCAAGCGGCGCACAAACCAGTTCCCTGTCCGGCAAATGGATGCCATATTTCCGCACAGCCTGCTGAAACGAACGCACATAATCCGAACAAACCTGATGCCCAAACCCGCGTGACCCGCAATGTATTTGCACAACCAAATTTCCGCGGACAAGCCCCATGACATCAGCCGCTTCGCTGTCGTACACGCTTTCCACCAAATCGACTTCGATGAAATGGTTTCCGGCGCCCAAAGTACCCAACTGTGGTAATCCGCGCGTCTTTGCCCGCAGGCTGACCTTGTCGGGGTTTGCTCCATCCACGCATCCACGTGTTTCAGTGCGCACCAAATCATCTCCCCGGGCAAATCCGTTTTTCAGCGCCCACGAAGCGCCCTGCACACAAACTTGTTCCAGGTCTTGCTTGCTCAACCGCAGGCAGCCCTTTTTCCCCATACCACTCGGGCAACCACTATTCAATGAAATCGCCAGGTCTTCCAAATCGTTTTCTGCTTCTTCGAGCGTAATTTGCGAACCAAGCAATCTGACCCCGCAATTGATGTCATAACCAATCCCGCCGGGAGTAATCACGCCATCAGAGAGCCTTGTCGCTGCCACCCCGCCAATCGGAAACCCATACCCCTGATGCATATCCGGCATGACCGCCACATACCCCGCCAAACCGGGCAAAGTTGCCGCGTTTACCGCCTGTTCCAGTGATTTATCCCCCGCAATTGCCTCAATCAACTTGCGCGTGCCGAAGATACGCACAGGCACACGCATATCGCTTCGCGTTTCCCTGGGAATTTCCCACAGGAAATCATTGATCTTTCGAAGGCTCCCCAAACGAACCATCATACCAATCCTTTGAATCCAATCATCACAAATCGAAAACAATTCTGGTACGCCAATAATCATCCTCTTTGCGAACAGCAAGACGGTGATACGTTACCGCTTTGATTTCCGCCTTTTGCAAACCGGCCGGTACACCGCAAACAGTCGCATTCAACGTGTGCCCCGTAATCCGGATATCGAAATCAACGAATGCCAGCTCTTTTTCATCGCCAAGAAAAAGCAATTCGGTCAGAAAATCAACCAGCAGCATTTCATAGTCCTGAGCCATGACCGAAAAAGAAACACAGTCACGGTTTCCTTCCGGCACATCCGGCATGATGAAAGCCAGCATTCCCTTGGCAGCCTGCCCAAACAGGTCTTCAAGCGTCTTTCCCCATACTTCCAGTTCCAAATCTGCGCAATGGGGAATCTCCCGATACCCTCCGCTTTCTTTCTCATCCATGGAAATTGGCATCAATCATTGTTTTTCCGGCTTTTTCAGGCAAAGAACATCCCGAGGAATCCTTGTCCTTTTCACTGCTCCCCTCTATAATATCATAGAACAAAATCGGGATGGATTGCATTGAAACCACCATCCGGGAGAAGCGTGAAAACTCATGAAAATAAAACGAACACTCGACGAAATTGAAAACCGCATCCGGGCGCTGATTGAAAATCACTTTCTACATTTTTCCGATCACCGCCAGCTTGTCTCTGCAGAACAAATCACAAAGAAACTCGTTGCTGCCATGGAAAACGATGCAGAACATGCAAACTCAGCCAATCCGGTTGCACCGGATATTTATACACTCAGGTTCCACCCAAGCCTGCGTGAAGAAATCACCTTCACGCCGTCTTTTCTCAGTCAATTAGGATTCACCCTCGAGAAAGAAGGAGGCAGGGCAGGCTTCCGGTTCAACGCACCGATTAGAATTCAATTAAAGGAAGACCGTTCACTGCCCCCCTACTCACTGGATATTACCGGGCGCGTTAGTTCGCCGGTATCCGGTGAAACCGAACCAATGTTTCTGGATGATGAAGTCCTCAACGACGAACCGAAAAAAGCATTTTTCATCGACCAGAAAAACAAAACCATTCCCCTCACCCGGCCGGTCATCAATATCGGCAGGCACCCCGACAACGACCTGATACTCAACGATCCGCATGTCTCGCGGTTCCATGCCCAGATGAGAATCATTCAGGGGCAATACAGGCTGTTCGACCTGAATTCCACAGGAGGAACTTACGTAAACCGCCAACGCATCACGGAACACACCCTCAAAACCGGCGATGTCGTAACTTTCTCAGGCATCTCGCTGATTTACGGACACGAGTATAACCAAATGCCGGGAGAAACGCAGGAATACACCCTGAACAAATTCGATGATCCCGACCAGGGTACCAGCCCTACCAGCAATTTGGAAGGGAAGTCATTTTGACTGCAACTTTGCTCTTTGTCATCCGAATGATCATTGTCGTCTCGTTATATGTCTTTTTAGGTTGGGCGCTGCTGACCCTCTGGCGCAACCTTCGCAGCCAGGGGACTATTCCGCGGCAGGCAACGAACACATACATCGCCCTGGACCTGACAGACGGCGACCGCCAAATTCACAAGTCTTTTACGGCACACGAAATCTTCATCGGCAGGCACCCCGCAAACGATTTGCAGCTGGAATCAGACACCGTATCATCGAAACATGCCCTGTTGCGCTACCAGCAAAACCAGTGGTGGCTTGAAGACCTAAGCTCCAAAAACGGCACTTTCATCAACAAAATCAGGGTATCCTCCCCGGTTGTGATTACAATCGGTGATAAAATTCGCTTAGGTGACAAAACCATCATCATTACCGGCACCAAACCGGATGCGGAGAATACACATTGATGCCAACCGCAGGCAAACAACCATCGGGAAAAGTTCCATCAAAGGGGAATGCTTTCGTGCTGGTTGAAGGAAAACGCGTTTTCCCCGTAAAAAAGCATGTCATCCGGATTGGCAGGAAGAATGACAACGACATTATCCTTGCCGACCAGCACGTCTCGCGTTACCATGCCGAAATCCGTTTGCTTGATGGTGAATACCACCTCACCGACCTGCAATCAACCGTCGGAACAAGTGTGAATGGTATTCGTATTACAGAAACCATCCTGCAAGCAGGGGATGTTATCTCTATCGGCGGCGTTCCGTTGATTTTTGGACGCGGCCACAAAAAAATAACTATCCCAGCTCAGGAACCGGACGACTTTCCCGACCCGATGGACACCGGTCCGACCGATACCATTACGCTGGAAGATGCTGATCGCTATCTTGATTTTTTCAAAGACTGAACTTTCCATGCTGTTTTATCACTTCGAATCAGCACATTACGGAGATAATTCATGAAAACAACACCAATCGCAATCATCGGGGGCTCAGGGCTTTACGATATTCCGGGTTTGGAAAACAAAAAGGAACACGACATTACAACCCCTTTCGGCAAAACCAGCGCCCCGATTATCACCGGTACTCTGGAAGGCAAATCAGTCGCTTTTCTGGCGCGGCATGGTATCGGCCACCATATTTCACCAACCGGGATTAACTATCGGGCAAATATCTATGCCCTGAAATCCATCGGGGTGGAACGTATCATCAGCATCAGCGCCTGCGGTTCTCTGCGCGAAGACTATGCCCCCGGAGACATCATCATTCCCGATCAGCTCTTCGATTTCACCAGGCGGCGCACACTTACCTTTTTCGAAGGCGGGTTGGTCGCCCACGTTGGCGTGGCGAAACCTTTTTGCCCGGACCTTTCTGCCTTGGTCTACGAAGCCGTAGCCCAAACCGGCGCAACTGTTCATCAGGGAGGGACGTTGATCACCATCGAAGGTCCCCGTTTCTCGACCCGCGGCGAGTCCAATACCTTCCGCTCATGGGGCATGTCCCTGGTCAATATGAGCACAGTGCCGGAAGCCTTCCTCGCCCGCGAAGCTGAAATCTGCTACACCGTAATGAATCACGTTACCGATTATGATGTATGGCACATCAACGAAGAACCGGTAACTGTCGATAAAGTGATCGCCATCCTGAACAAAAACACAACCATTGCACAGGCAGCCATCAAAAAACTGATGCACCTGCTGCCTGAAAAGAGAACATGCGATTGTGCCCACGCTCTCGCCGATGCCCTGATTACCCGGCCAAATGCTATTCCGGCGGAAACCAGAGAACGCCTTGGGCTTCTTGTTCAGAAATACCTGCCATCCAAATCATAACAATCAAAACCGAGGTGGAAAAATGCGCGAGATACATATTCCAATCAGTGATGAAACAATCCGCAGCCTGAAAGTGGGAGAAGCTGTGCACCTGAACGGTGTCATGATCACCGGGCGGGACGCAGTACACAAATGGCTCATCGAAACTTTCATCCGTCATACCCGCGAACCACAAGGGGATGACTTGCAGGTTTATCAAGCGATCAAACCCATCCTCGATCACAGCCTGATTTATCACTGCGGGCCAATCGTCGCAGGGCTGGAAACGAAGAATTACCGTTTCGTCGCCGCCGGGCCTACCACAAGCATTCGCGAAGAACCCTATCAGGGTGAAGTCATGAGACATTTCAACCTGAAAGGTGTTATCGGCAAAGGCGGCATGGGGAATAAAACCCTGACCGCCTGCCGTGAAGTGCCTGCCGTATACTTTCACGCCATCGGCGGCGCAGCATCCCTGATTGCCCAATCGGTCAAAAAAGTTCTGGGGGTTCACAAACTCGATTTCGGAGTGCCCGAAGCTATGTGGGTCATCGAAGTTGAAGATTTCCCCGCTGTGGTCACCATGGATGCCCACGGGAACAGTTTGCACGAGCAAGTCGGGAAACAGTCGGAAGAAATTTTGCAAACCCTCATCCGTACAAAATAAGCCCCGCGTGAGGTTGAAAACCCTCTTTGCTTGTATCCAAACAACCCGATGCAATCAACCGGAGGCAAAATCATGACGTATGAACCAAAAAATTCGCTTCATTGGCTGGGTCATGCCAGTTTCCGCATCGAAGGGAACGGGTTGGTAATCTATCTGGATCCGTGGGAAATTCGTAACCCCGTAAAAGCAGACCTGATCCTGATCACCCATGATCACTTCGACCACTGTTCCCCCGAAGACGTCAGAAAAATCAGCAAACCCGATACACGCATCATCACCGTAAAACCCGCAGCGCAGAAACTGGGCGGGAAAGTACATATCGTCCAAACGGGAGAAACATTGCAAACCAGGGGCATACAAATCGAAGCCATCCCGGCATACAACATCAACAAATTTCGCAGCCCGGGGCATCCTTTTCACCCGAAAAATGCCGGATACGCCGGTTTCATCCTGACCATCGACGAAGAACGCATCTACCACGCAGGGGATACCGACCTCATTCCGGAAATGAAAGGGCTTTCTGTCGATATTGCTCTGCTTCCGGTCAGCGGTATCTACGTTATGACGGCCAAAGAAGCCGCACAGGCAGCCGAAACCATCCGTCCCAAACTGGCCATTCCCATGCATATTGGAAAAGGAATCGGAGAAATGAATAATGCATCGCGTTTCGCCGAACTTGCCGGCATACCGGTTTCTATCCTCCCAATAGAATAACTTTGCCCCCCAAACAAAAAAGGGACGGTTGATGAGACCGTCCCTTTGCTTTATGCGTTACATCACCCTGTTTTTCTCTTCATCGTTGTCATCAAACCGAGAAACACCCACGGGAACATGGCAAACAACCCTGCCAGCCCTGCCCCCATCAAGCCAATCCGGAAGTCGATGACGATATTGCTCAACCCGGTAATCGCGTAAGAAATGACTACCAGAAGGTCGAACTTCCTGCTTCCGGTAAAAGTCCTTCCCCGGGAGAAAAGCAAAAACAGAACAATTACAACAAAAACAGTCAACCACCATCCCCAAAAATTCCGGATTGGAACGCCAAAGTAAGCGCCTTTGTGCTCCCAAACCCAGGTTCCCCAGGCGGCATTCATCGGGTCCATTGCCAAATCCCATGCGGTCATGATGACAGCGGTAAGCCCCGAAATTGTGAGAATCCTTTGCCATTGCTTCCACCCCGCAGGAATGAGATTCTTGGCAATCACATACGAAGGATACACCATCAGGAACCAGGCGACCGGGATAAGATAGGGGACAAGCCCCAGAAACTTGGCGCCGAGGCGTGCTCCGTAATGATAATGACCGTAAACCAATCCCGTCGCAACCCCGACCGATTCAAAAGCCAGACTCACAACGAAAGTCATCACCAGCAACAATACCGTCTTGCGCCATTTCATCTGGCGCAACGCATGCAAAAGAACAAAACCGAAACCAACCGCTGTTGTCAGCCCCGTCATTGTATCGGGAAGCTGGTAATGAAAGAGCACTCCGGCCGTGCCGTAGACAATCAAGCCTGCGTAAATTCCAAGCAAAATCACAGCACTCAATTCTTCGATTTTCGCCATACTTTTCTTCCAGAAGCTCATTTTCGGTCTCTTTCCAATTCCGCCAAAACGGCATAATCCCGTTCCAGTTTTCGCCTGCGCCATGAAATGCTGAACAAATATAGCGCCATCACGGAAAAAATAACCAGATAGCCGGCAATCATATAGTTCGTTGTTTCGGCTGGTGCATTCACAATTGATGAAGCCAATACAGATAACATACTCACCTCCCGTTGATTAACGGTTGATTTTCATGCGCAATTGCTCGATTTTCCGTTCAAGCGCGCCCAGGCGAATGCGGTGCCAAAGCAAATCGGCAAAGAAAACAGAAAAAACGAATAACCCGAAGAAAAATGTTTGCATCATCTTCGGCGTCATACTCAACCCGCCGGTTGCTTTCGCAGCGCCGCTGCCCACGACCACCGGATGAATGGTTCTCAGCAAGCGTATCGAAATAAAGGTCAGCGGTACGCTCAAAAACCCCAGCAAGGCATAAACAGCGCTGAACCGGGCACGGCGGTTCGGGTCATCGATCCCCTGCCTCAGCATCAGGTAAGCCGCATACACCAGTTCGACAATTGCTGCGGTTGTCAGGCGCGGATCCCACGTCCACCATGTATCCCAAATGGGCCGTGCCCAAATCGATCCGGTAACGATGGCAATGAAGAAGAAAACCAGGCTGATTTCCACCGCGGCAAATTCTGCCACATCCCATTTCTGATCCCCGCTTTTCAAATAAATGCCGCCGGCAATTGCGGCTGCCAAAAAGCCCAGCATGCCAACCCAGGCCGTTGCCACATGAAAATAAAACACCCGCTGCACCTGTCCCATAACGGCTTCCAACGGCGCATAATAGAACACCATCAGCACAGCCAGAACAAACAATATGGCAACAATGATATCAAGAATGACCAATCCTTTTGGTTTTGGTTCCATGCAAAAACCTCCGCAAGAAAATTCGCTTCGAGAAAACTTACTCCTCGACAATGAAATCGAACACCATGAACGCACTGGCAATAAAAACGACATCATAGACAATCAGCAGATTAACCCAAACCCCGATTTCGTCGAAAGGGAGCGCCTGCAAAAAGCCATTACTTGCCTTGACGGCAGCAATCAGAATCGGAATGGCTAACGGGAACAGGAGTATCGGGAGGAGGATATCACGTGTCCTGGTTTGCACAGCCATGGTCGAAAGCAGCGTGCCCACAGCGATATATCCGATTGACCCCAGAATGATGATAAAAATCAGTCCCGGTACGAACAAATTGATATTGTATAACACCGTATAAACCGGCAATACGATCAATTCGACAATGAACATAAAAACCAGATTTCCTATCGCCTTCCCGAAAAACAACGCACTCCGGTCGACCGGGGCCAAAAGCAATCCGTCCAGACAACCACGGTCCTTTTCCATCGACATCGAGCGGTTGAGCCCCAAAGTACCCGCAAATGAAAAAGTAACCCACAAGACCCCGGCAGTTACATTCGCCCGGGCACCGGCATCCAGCTCAAGCGCAAAATTGAAAATCAAAATCGCCAGCAACGCAAAGATCAGCATGGCAGAAAGCAATTCCCTGCTGCGAAATTCCGCCGCAAGGTCCTTCCACACCACAGCTTGCACGGTACGGAGAAAACCGGTGAGTGGTTTCGGTTCGTTTATCCCAGATTGGTTTCCGGAGTTCTCAGCCAAATTTCAGTCCTCTTCAATCACTTTACGGTAAAAAGCCGGCAATCCCTGTGAACCAAGTTCCGAACGCTGAACAGACTTTGCAATCTTGCCATGGGAAAGAATCACAAAGCGGGTGGCAAGGTCTTCCGCCATAAGCAAATCATGCGAAGTCATCAAAACCGTGCGTCCGCTGTCCGCAACCGTCTCGAGCACGCGGTTCAACATGGCACATGCATTTTGATCCAAGCCGGTATGCGGCTCATCGAAAAGCATCACCTCGGGATCATGGATGATAGCTCTGCCAATAGAAAGTCTCTGTTGCATACCGCGCGAAAAAGTGCGCACAAGATCATGCCTGCGCTTTGCAAGCCCGACAAGGTCCAACACATCGTCAATCCGGGAATCAATCCGGGGAACAGCATACATTTTCCCGTAAAAGCGAAGATTTTCTTCAGCCGTCAAATCCCCGTACAATAATGGCTGGTGAAAAACAACCCCCAACCGGCGCCGCACAGCCGCCGCCTGCGAAGGCAAGCGGTAACCGGCAACAACTACCTTTCCCGTCAACGGGCGTGATAAAGACGCCAGAATTCTCAGCAAGGTCGTCTTGCCTGCGCCGTTTGGCCCCAGCAATGCCACAAACTCCCCGGAGGAAATTTCCAAATCCACTCCTCTGAGCACAGGTTTGGAGCCAAAACGCTTAACCAGTTTGCTAACCCGAATCATGTTCCTGCATCTTTTTGTTCAAGCGCTTTCCGAAGCTGTTCCTTCAGCTCACTGCGCCGTTGAAGATATGCTTTCTCAGGCAAATCACCTTGCTGATAAAGATTATCCAAAGCAATGATCGCATCCATAATGGCATCCGCCTGTCGAACAGGTTCTTCATCAGCAGATACATCTTCATCTTCCGAATATTCATCATTACTTTTCCTGCGCCTGTTCAAAAACAACCCGGCAGCAATCAAGGCGATTCCCAAAGCAATCATACCGATGACAATATTGAGCAATTTGTTTCCGCTCATTTCCGGCATCTTTGAACCCGTATTGTGGGGCTCCCCGGAAACCGTCAAAGCCAGCACATCACCGATTTCCATCGGGTCACTTGTATACATGCTATAAGAAACACCTTCGACGTTTCGTGCACCGCTGTATTCAAGCTGGTCACTTTTGATTTCAACGCCGTCTTCAGGCGCCATCACAATCACTGCGGCGGTTTTCAACAACAGAGCCTGTTTCAAGTCGAGCTTGTTTTCATCATATGGCATATCGAACGCGAACAACACCTGATGCGAATCGGAATCCGGGGTAACCCCAATCGTGTCACCAAAACCAGTTTCGGTCATCACATAACGCTTTCCCAATGCCCCGTCCCAAAACCGCAAGTTGGAGGCATCATCAGGCAAAACGAAGTTGACTACCGGATCACCGGGGTTCTCTGCAACAACCGTTCTTCCGCTATTGTTGGAAATGACATACAATTCGATGACCTGGATTTTTCCCGGCTCAAGAAAATCGAAGAAAACATGCAAACGATCGACGGAAAGCGCAGAAACATCCGTCGTCGTCTTGTATACCCGCAGCGTTAAAGTCGGGGTTACCGGCAGCGTTTTGACAACGAAGATGTTCGACCCGTATGTGGTCCCGTCGAATTTCGTCGTTGCGTAAAACACCCGCCCTGCTGTCATCGGAACCGCAGGCAAATCCGCCTCGCCGCCTTGCGGGATGGAAACAGTGGTTGTATAAACCGGTTTCAAATCATCGAAACCATTGAGCACAACCTGCATCCCGGTTGTTTGGGTAATTTCCGGGCTGTGCTGGATGACAATCCGCACCGTTCCGGTTACGCTTTGGCCGGGTTCTTCGATTGCAGTCTCGGCAATCCGGGTTCCGCTAATCACCGGGGAAGCATCGAGGGTCGTACTCAACCGGTTTGTCGTTGAAATCATCGGAGATTCTCCTGCCGGGTTCCCGGATGTTTGCAAGGTTTCCGTTTCAGCGGTCGTCGAACTCATCACCTGACTGCCCTGTGGAGCTGTCCCGCCAGTATTTTGGGCGCCTTCGATGGGCAGCGGAAAAGTAAATGTTCGCAGATACACACCCAAAGCCTGGTAGGCTTCTTCGTCAAGGTTCCCGAAAGAAGGCATATTGCCTCTGCCGTTGGCAATCACGCTAATCAAATCATCTGCCGAAAGTCCGGTCATTTTTCTCAAATCGGTAAAAGCGGTTGCACCGGCAATGTTCCCTTCGCCCGCTTTTCCGTGGCACTCCGCACAATTCTTCCGGTAAAGTGTTTTTCCCTTATCCGGCAACTCGGCAGAATTACCAAGCGAATAAAGATACGCAATCACATCCCAGCGCTGGCGTTCCGAAAGGCTCGTGAAGGATGGCATGTAGCGCTGAATATTCCCCTTTGTAATCATCGCATACCAGTCCTGAGGGGATTCCGCATGGGAGACTTCCAGAGTACCCAAAGCAGGCACCGGATTCGGCAATTCAGCGGCCTGTGCCCCATTTCCTCGGCCGTGGATGCCGTGACAGGAAAGGCATTTATCCTGATAAATCAGTTTACCTCTGTCTGCGTCGGGGGGAACAACCGGATAAACCATCCCCTCGCTTTCTCCATTCCCCGATGCGGCAGTGGATTCTTCAAGACGTGCTGCCGCAACCGTTTCGGCATTCATCGAAGAACAACCCGCCAAAGAAATGGTAACTGCCGCCAGAACAACTGGAATGAGCATGTGCAATAACATTCGTTTCATAATATTTTCCGATTTTCAACTATATGAACTACCAATAAAACATTCTTTTACCATTCCGGATACGGTATACAAAGACGGGTTACCCATCCTGCCGAATTTTTGCACCGCATTTCGAACAAAACAAATCCGATTCCTGCACCGGTGAGCCGCACTGAGGACAAAACCCAATTGCCTTGCCTGTTTTGCTGCGCTTCCGTTCCGCAATCATTTCTTCAAGATGATCATCGCCCGGAATTTCAGCAACGGGGATAACCGCTTCTTCGACTGTCGCCGTAAAAGCGTTATTTACCCGCTCACTTCCATTCGAACCCGTCTCTTCCCGCATTTCATCCAGCTGCTTCAATAACTCTGCACCGCGCAACAAAAGATATTGCCGTTGCTTGGGATAAATACCATCCGGGATCTTGCCCAAAGCATAATCGGATTCGAGGTCCTTGAGCGCATTCAAAATCCGGTCATGCTCCGCAAGAATAGTGGAGTAAGTACGCTCCCTTTGGCTGACAACAGCTGCGCCATGCTCAAAGAAAGGTTTGCTGATGAAAAGGCCTACCAAAATCAACAAGGCGAAAATCAAAAACAGCGATCCCAAATCCATGATCAACGCTCCAGTAAAGGCTCAATGGCAGAAATGATTTGTTCCGCAGATTGGAATGGTCCCTTCAAGGTAAACGCAACGATCCCGTTTTTGTCGATAATATAGGTTTCGGGAACTCCGCTGATGCGGTAAGCCTGGGAAATTTTCGTGCCCATATCCGCACCATTCGGAAAACTGACATGATACTTCGCCAAATAACCCATTGCCTCAGGTTCCGTATCGACATAATCGATACCCAAAAAGAGCACATCCCCCCGGTCTTTGAAAGATTGCCACGCTGTTTCCAGCGCTTCCGCTTCCTGCTCACAAGGATGGCACCAGGAAGCCCAAAAATTCAACACGACAACTTTCCCGTGATTATCCGCCAAAGCATAGCGTTTGCCGTCGAATGAGGTAAGCGTGAAATCCGGTGCTTTTTCACCTTTTCTGGCAGAACCGCGCTGGGTTTTCAACAAGCCGAAGCCAACGAACACCAAAAACGCAATCAACCCAAGCCAAATCAACGCTTTGGTAAATTTCCACCTGTTTGTTGAGCCATCATCCTGCAAAGGCTCCTTCGCTTTCTGAATATCATCTTCCATTTTTCTCACTATCCTCACTGGCAGCGCATCGACCGGTTAATCATTGCGCAATTCTTCTTCCATTCGCCTGATATAGTCATCATCGACAACCGAATAGGTTTCATCAATCGGTTTGTCCGGCTGTTCCGAAGCGCTCACCTGCCGCCAGGAACGAAAGCCATTATAAAGCAAATAAACCCCGGCAGCAAAGAGCAACGGCGGAACAATATAAGCCAGCCAATTGAAACCGCGTTTTGGCGGCACCGCCAACACACGATCCCCGTACTGTTCGACAAAGTATTGCTTGATTTGCTCTTTCGACCATCCATCGCCAAGCTTTTCACGAATCAATTCCCGCCACTGGGCACATGCCTGAGTGCCGCACACATCGAGAGGAATGTTCTCACACACCGGGCAATATAGCTCCCGGGCAATCGCATTGACATCATCATCCGAAGGAACCTGCTCCTGAGCAAAACCAATACTTACCGTCAAACCTGCGGCCAATACAACCAGCATAAAGATCGAAAACGCCTTCCTGATTTTCAAAATCAGCCTCCATACCATCATTATTTCGCCATTCGTTTTTTCTGCATCGGAAAACAAAACGCGAAACGGTATTCCCGAACAATGCTACTCTTTGGATGGCCATACAGCCAGCAATAATCCAAAGAAGAACACCCACGATCCAATCCACAACCAGAGAACAAGCGGATTTCTGAACAGCTTGAAAGTTGCTCCCTGAGATGAAATTGGCAGCCAATCCACCAGGATGACATACACATCATCCACCAAAGTGCTGCGAATGCTGGGGAGCGTTACCGGCGTCTTTGAATCGTAATAAAATTCGCGTGTCGGGAAAAGGTCCTGAAGATACTCGCCATTTTTGAACAAGCTTACGGTAGCTCTGGCGACATTCTTCCCGTCCGTTTCATCGTAAACATCCAGTTTTCTGTAAATAATCGAGTAATCCCCCAAAGTCATTTGTTCACCTTGTGGTATCGTTCCCTGAGTTTGCGTCTGGAATATTTCGATTCCAAGAATTCCCAGAGCCATGAAAATCATCCCCAGGTGAATGATGTAACCGCCATAACGCCTGCGGTTTCGAGAAATCAACGACCCCAGCGCTTTCGGGAAAGATTCGCCTTTCCGCGTCATCCGCATATGCGCCCCTCGCCAGAACTCACGCAGGGTAACAATGGCTACAAAAGCAACCAGCCAGAAGCCTAAAACAGCCACCCAATGATGAATACCGCCAACCGGCGGAATAATCAAAGGAACAATCAGAGATACCACCAAAGGCCTCCACACTGAACGCCATAAAGTTTTCCCCGTCGAAAAGCGCCAGGCGGATAACGGTGCAATTGCCATCAGGAATAACAAGGCGGCAAATAACAAAGCAGTGTTTCTCTCGTAAAACGTCGGCCCGACAGTAACTTTTTGTCCTGTGACCAATTCCGAGAGCAAGGGGAAAACAACGCCCCAAAAGCTGACAATGAAGATTCCCATGAATAGCAAATTATTGAACAGGAACAGCGATTCACGCGAGAAGATGGACTGCAAATGAGTTCTCGCCTTGAGTTCATTCCAGCGGCGCAGCAATAACGAAACCGAAACGACAAAAGTCAATCCGATGAAGCCGAAAAACAAGGGACCAATCTGGCTCTGGGCAAAAGCATGCACCGAAGAAAGAATCCCGGAGCGTGTAAGAAAGGTACCGAAGATAACCAAATCGTAGGTCAGGATGATCAAAACCATGTTCCAATGTTTGAACATCCGCCGCTTTTCCTGTGTCATCACCGAATGCAAAAACGCAGTGCCGGTGAGCCAGGGCAATAAAGCAGAAATCTCGACGGGGTCCCATCCCCAATACCCGCCCCATCCGAGCACATCATAAGCCCAGCGCATCCCCAGAACCAAACCCAACGATAAAAACAACCATGCCCAAAGTGTCCAGCGGCGTGTAATTTTAATCCAGCGGTCGTCCGTACGTCCGGTAATCAAAGAAGCAATTGCGAATGCGTAAGGAATGACAAAGGAAACGAAGCCAAGATACAACATTGGCGGGTGAATAATCATACCCGGATGACGCAGGAGGGGGTTCATCCCATGCCCGTCACGCGGAAAGAACAACTTAGCCCCCTCCGGGCTGAACAAAGCAGTAATCACATTACCTGACGGCAGCAGCCACAAACGCCGAAAAGGGTTTTCGACGAACAAACTCAAGCCCAGGAAAAAGACCAGGGTGACCAGCAGCACAACGATAACCCACGGCAAGAACTCCCGGTCCCGGTTCCATTTCCGCAAGGTTACCGCAGACGCAAACGCTGCCATCAGCCACGACCAGAAAACCAAAGACCCGGCTTGAGCGCCCCACAAGGAAGTAATTTTCAGGTATACCGGCATGCTCTGGCTGGTAACATTTGCCACATAGCTCAACTCGAAATGATCCGTTACCAGTAAATACACCAGGCTCAACACAGTCAGTGATAACAAAGGGAAGGTCAGCAGCATGGCGTTTTTTGCACTGTCGATCCATTTTGCCTTCTCTTTCAGCAAACCATAAATCGATGCACCAATACCATACAAGCCGACCAGGAAAGCGATGAACAAAGAACCCAAGCCTAAATTGGCTACCATAGATTACGCTCCATAATGCAAAAAGTGTGCACAAAAAGCCGCGGCTTCAACAGAAACCGCGTGTTGTTGCTCCATCAATTATCCACCTGCTCAGGGACAGCTTCTTCATATTTGGTCGGACATTTCGTCAATACTTCATCGGCATGAAAAACGCCATCATCTCCCATTTGTCCGGTCATAATTACCTGCACTTCGTTTTTCATCAAATCGGGTTTCGGGCCATTGAAAACGACTTTCAGCCTGTTACGCTGTGGGTCGATAACTGCCTGATGAAGCGCCTTTGCTAACCCGCCATATTCCCTGACTGCATCATCATCCGCCGGAACATGTGCAATCTCGAAAGTCAACATCAGCGTTTGCGGTTCATATTTTATCGTATCTCCAACAACCGCCCCCGAAACTCTCAGCTTTCTTCCCTGCATCTCGACCTTTTTTGCAAACACTTCGTCGACAGTCAGGAAATATTCTGCGCTGGATTTGGTTGAAGAAACGATTAAAAAAACAATTGCAGCAAAAATCAACAATCCGCCGATAATGAATTTCGTATTACTCCCGGTTTCTTCTTCGATGTTCAAATCTTCCAAGTCACCCATAAAATAATGCTCCTTGCTTCCAAGTTACCAATTTTCGCCAAGACACGCAACAAAAAACCATATTTCCATTGAGAAACTGGCCAATTAATATTCTGTCACAATTTGATTAACAAATCCTGAGAAAGCATGGAAAAACCCATGAGAGCGGTCAGTTTAGTGGGTTGACCACATTCCCAGCATCATCCATTGTTATTCTACAAACACAAGCCGCTTTTCAATTACAAAAAAATTCCTTCAAGCCCTGTATCAAAACCGGAAACAGAATAGTTTTCAGCGCTCATTTACAAGAAAAAACGAGAACGGATCACCAGCAAGGCGGAAAAACAGCTACCTTTCGCTCCACACCGAATCACATATACGCCAACCCGGCAAGATTTATCCTTTCAGTTTCGTGCCGCAAGAGCGGCAAAACCGGTCACCGGGAACTGCACGTTTTCCGCATTGGTGGCAATACACCGCCAGTGAATCAGATGAAGTTTCGAAACCGCGGATAGTCTGGTCATCACCGCGTTTCACCCGGCGTATCCGCCGTGGTCTTGCACCCATGACTTCCTTCTCGGATTTCCAGTACCACACCACAGCACTCACCAGCAACAGGATACCCAATACACCGAGCAGCCAGGGGAGAAATGCAGTAATCATGGCTGTCTTCTTGATTTCCTGCGTGATTGGTGCGCTTGGTTTTACCTTAAGTCCTTCGATGCTCAGAGCGTCGTTTTCCTTGATGTAATCCAGGTTTATCTCGAAAACCTGATCCTTTTTCACAGAACCGATATCCATCTCGTAATATGAAAACCCGTTCGAACCTGAAACCGTTTTTCCCAAATCCGGAGATACACGTAAAGAAGCAGCCCCGAAAGGTTGTTGAATTTTAACCACAAGAGAATCAACGGCTACATCCCCCTTCCATTGATACACAAAACTTCTGTTCGCCCCATCTTTCTTCAAATGCGCATCGTAATATTCCACCTGAATTTCAGGGACGGGTGCTGTCAACTCGATCCACGCCCAGTCGCCTTCCACAACCCGTGTGTATACCAGATTGACCAAACCGCCGTCAACCTGACGCATTGCGACTGCATTCGGTTCTCCCACATAAGCGGGGATCCGCAGCCTGATTTCCGCCGGAGGAGGTGTGTTTCGCGACAAGGTCAATTTGTAAATCACCAGCATCTCCGGATGATCATACTCAGGCCACAAGTCTATCTCCATCGCGGAAACAGCCGGTTCCACCTGCCCGGAAGCAGATGACACCATAAAAGCCAATATCACCATCAGGAAAACCAGCGCCCATTTTCGCATGTTATCGTCCACTCACCTGTTTACAAGAATCCTAACATATACGACCCGATTTACCAAGTCTATTTTACCCGATTGCTGCACGAAGTTCCTTCGCCATTTCGGTAAATTGCTTGTCATAACGGACCGCCTCACTGCGGGGTCTCGGCAAAGGCACTTTCATATCCAGTTTCACTTCACCGGGCTGGGAAGAAAAGACCAGCACCCGGTCTGCCAGAAAAAGCGCTTCGGAAATCGAATGCGTAACCATGATAACCGTTTTCCTCTTGGCAGCCCAAATTCTCAACAATTCGGTACCCATTTGCTCTCTGGTCAACGCATCCAGCGCGCCGAAAGGCTCATCCAGCAGAAGTAAATCCGGATCGTGAATCAGAGAGCGCGCAATCGCAACCCGCTGTGCCATACCGCCGGACAAGTCGCGGGGTAGCCAGGTAATAAAATCTTTCAACCCGACCAAATCGATCAACACGCTGGCTTCTTTTCGTGCCTGTTCCAGCGGCGTACCGCGCAATTCCAGGGGCAAAGTGATGTTTTCCAAAACAGTCCGCCAGGGCATCAGGTTCGCTTGCTGAAACACCAGCCCGATTTCTGTTTGCGGCTCGGAAACCACACGCCCTTTGAAAACCACTTTCCCGTCCGTCGGTTGCAGCAAACCGGAAATAATTCTCAGCAGCGTGCTCTTCCCGCAGGCAGAAGGGCCCAGTACACACACAAATTGCTCCTGCGGCACGGAAAATGTAATATCGGTTAAAGCACGCAGCACAGTATCCCCGGAAGGGAATACTGCACTGACATGCTTGACTTCCAAAATCGGTTTACTGAGTGAATTCATTGGTATAGGCAGCTTCGACGTCCAACGGCTTTTCGATCAATCCCATTTTCAGCAATACCTGATTCATATTCTCCCAGGCAACGGGATCGACAAATCCATACGGGTCCTGCTGATAAAGTTTGACGGATTCAGCCAAAATCTGTTTTTGAACTTTTTCATCCGCAGAATCCAGACCTTCCACGAAATCCTTGCAAATTTCATAAGCTTCATCAGGATGCTTGACCGTATACTTGATACCGCGCATCGTTGCGCGCACCATCCCGGCAACCAAATCGGGGTTTTCTGCGACGGTTTTTTCGTTGGTAACAATCCCGTTTGCCGCCAGATGGACATAATCGGCAACTTTCAACAAATCGATATCATAGCCCATAGCCTTCATTTGAATCGGTTCATTGGCAACGTAAATAACCGCCGCATCAACCTGATCGGCAGCCAACGCGTCAACCTGGTTGAAGCCGATGGAATCCAGCTTGATGTCGCTTTCCTTTACGCCTGCTGCATCCAGCATCGCCCGATAACCAATATAACTCGCCCCAAACAATCCGGGAATACCAACGCGTTTGCCAACCAAATCCTTGGGGGATTTTATCCCCTGTGCTTTGGCAACGACGCCAACCGGATAGTCATGGTACCAGGACATTACATACACAACTGGCAGACCTTCCGCCCGGGCAAGCAGCACCTGTTCTCCTGAAACAACAGCAAATTTCAGTTCATCCGCTGCCACCAATGCTACGCCATCCGTCTCGAAACTGTAATCGAATTCAATTTCAATCCCCTCTTCGGCATAGAAACCGTTTGCAACCGCAGCATAATACGGTGCATACTGAACATTGGGAATATATCCCATAGGCAGTTTAATATGCGTCAAAGGCTTTTCGGTTGGTGTTTGCTTTTCCGTTACCGGTTTCTGTTGAACACAGGAAACCAGCAAAACACTCATGAACACCAAAAGGAAAATTTTTTTCGTCAATTTCATAGTCACCTCACTTTATCCTTCATTATTAGTATCTTTCCATCCCTTGATTAGCTGTTTGATACGGGAGGATTAATCTTATCGCCTGATGGCTTTTTTTGCCATGCCAGCAAAGAATTTTCCAGATAAGTTACAAGCCCATAAAGAATCATCGCCATAGCAATCAATGTAAACATTGAAACGAAAACCAGAGAAGTATCGTACATGCCTTTACCCACGTTGATTAAAAATCCCAAACCGCGGTCTGACCCGACGAACTCCCCGACCACTGCACCGATAACCGCCATCGTAGCGCCGATGCGCAGCCCGCCGAGTAACACCGGCATTGCAGCCGGTATTTCAAGGTAACGCAAAGTCTGCCAGCGGGTTGCTCTCAAAGAACGCATCAGGTTGAACAAGTCGTCCGAAACCGAACGAATGCCCACAATTGTGTTTACCAATACCGGGAAGAAGACAATCAAACCCGCCACCAAAACCTTGGAAAGCAGCCCGGGACCAAACCAGATGACCAGCAAAGGGGCGATTGCCACCGTCGGGGCTGACTGGCTGGCGACGATATAGGGCGACAATAAATATTCAACTGTCGGGGATTTTGCCAGCACATAACCGATTACAGTGGCCGTTCCCACCCCCAGAACAAGCCCAAGCAGTACCTCTCCAAGGGTAATTGCCGTATGATAAAGCAGCATACCACTGGATAATACCTGAAGCAACTTGCGCCAAACATCGCTGGGACGCGGAAGAATAAAGGATGGAAAATCACTGAAAACCCCCGCAAAATGCCACAAAGCCAGAGCAACCCCCGCTGAAATGAGCATTAACACAAGCTGTGCAACGCGCGAATGAAGCCTGAAAGTATTTCGTTTTTTCATAACAACAACCCCGAAACAAATCCATCCGGGGCAGAATAGAATCGTCAGTCAGACGCGGTGATTAAAAAAACCGAAAACAAGCGTTTTCGGGGCTTAGATACACGCGTACAACTACGCCAGAATAAGCCTTCTTCCATCCGGACTATACCGTCGGCTCCGGAGTTTCACCGAATCATGCACAAAAGGTGCTCGCGGGCTTTACCGCCGGTCGGGAATTGCCGAAGCTCACCCGGCCCCGAAGGTTATTTGATCTTTTGCAATTATAATCTCACCCTGACAAAAGGTCAAACCATCCGGCAACAACCCAGCGCAGGAAAAGCATCACGCCTGTGATATACTAACAGCGGCAAAGGGCTTGTGGATGGCTTTCGACAGGAACATTCATCGGTCTCGGTACAACTTCACAAAAACGCGGTATCCTCGACCCGGAAGGCAACCTCCGGGCAGACAAACTGCGCAACACCGGAAGCCAGGGATTATGAAACCCGGAATTGATTTTTGTAAATTCGAAATCTTTCTCTATGCAGCGGAAAGCCTAAGTTTTTCAGAAGCAGCCAAGCGGCTGCACTTGTCCCAGCCGACCATCAGCCACCATATCAAAGACCTTGAAAAGAAACTTGGCGTCGAACTGTTCGACCGGCTCCCCTCCGGGCTGCGTTTGACAGAAGCCGGACATTTTCTTCTCCCTTGGGCGCAAAAACTCGTCCGCCAGTCCGTAGAATTGCAGGAAATCATGACAACCCTGCAAGAGAAAATCGTCGGACATATTCGCATTGCATGCAGCACCACATCGGGGAAATATATCCTTCCCCAGCTGGCAGCCCGCTTCAGGCAGCGTTACCCATGGGTGAAAGTAACCATCTTGTCTTGTTCTCCCAAACGTGTAATTCCCTTCCTTGAAGAAGACCGTGCCAATCTTGGTGTCATCAGCCAGGAAACGAATATGGAAGAATTCCATGTGCAGGAATTTTTTCAGGACCATATCACCCTCATCGTGCCAAAAAATCACCCCTGGGCAAAGAAACATGCCATCGAACCCGGTGACCTGATTGGAACACCGCTGATTTGTCGGGAACCGACATCCGGCACACGGAAAGCCTTGATTGCCGAGCTGGGGAAATTCGATATCGGGCTAGACGACCTCGATGTCTTTTTGGAAGTTGGCAATGCCGAAGCGATCGTAGAAACAGTGGCGGCAGGGTACGGAATTTCTTTCATCTCCAAACTGGCTGCCAACTGCGCAATTACACACGGCTATATCGACGAAGTGAAAGTCAACGGGCTTGACCTTCATCGCATGATTTACATGTTTCGGCCGAAAAACGAAACCAATCGCGCCCAGGAAGTCTTTTGGGGCTTCGTCCACGATCCGGCAAATGCGGATTTATTACAGCTTCCTCACGAACGCTAATACCAGCCCGCATTACTAACCGGATACATTCTCTTCAATCATCTTCCTCATCCGTTTGTTTCCTCTGCTCCCCCAAAAACACTGGTAAAAAAACAGAGCCATCCGGGAAAACCGGACGGCTCTATTCATTTCTGCTTTTTCGGGCAGCGCTTAGAAAGTATAAGTCATCGTTGCGCCATCGGCTTCCATCAGGAAGGGCGGCAGTTTCTCGACAACAATGCGCTCGTCACGGCAATCTTTCGGGTCGATACCCTTGTTTTCCAATGCCAGTTCGCAGAGGGTAACTCGTTTTGCCATATCGATCAGCGTATTGAAAAGATCTACCGGATTTGGCAATCCCTTGGGGGTGCCCAGTTTTTCCAGTTCACCTTTGAGTGCCCAGCGTGCACCGGCAGGGCAGAAGAAGAAATACACATCATAATCCAGTGCGATTCCCGATGTTGCGAAAATCAAAGACGGCATGATGTTTGCGGGGGTATCCCCATTGCAGACTACGACCATTTTTTCAGTCATTTCAAAAAGCCTCCTGTATAAAAAGTTTTGTTCGATTCAGCCTGTTGTCGCTGTAATCATCAAAAGACAAGAATTCAATCACCGGTTGCCGGTTGGCTGGCGGCATCCTTCACCGGTACCGGTTCGAGTGCATGGAAGAACAATGCAATCACCCGGTAGATAGCATGGGCGAATTTGGTAAACGGTGCCAGCAGCAGCAAATCTCCGATTACCACCAGATGGATAAGCAGCATCCAGTATCCCCAGGCATACGGTTTCGGCAGATAAATCGCCAGATCCAGGGCAAAACCGGTAACGCCTGCCAGCCATAACAAAATCACAAACGACCAGTCCGAGGGGGTTGTATACGTTGTCATCTCATCGTATTTGGTTAACCGTCTGACGATAAAAACCGTAGACCCGTAAACGAGAAGCAGACCGGCGATAATGCCCAGCAGCCTGATCGGATACCACAGGGGCACCCATGTGCCGGTCGGTTTTACCGCAACCAATTCAAGCAAATAATTCAACGCCGTGGCAACGAACAACCCGATGAACCCCCACAACATCGATGCGTGGACAAACCAGCGCTGCAAATACCATGGTTTCTGGTCTCTGGCGTAAGTCTCACAATCCTTCCGGTAACGCTTTTGGCCAAGAGATTCGACCACAGCTGCATTCCAAAGTGCTTTCAACCGGTTGAAACGAGTCCCTTCGGGATACTCGGCCGCCTTCAGTTTCATCAATTCGCCTGCCATGCTTGTCATCCCCAGAATGGCAACGATGGCAATGATGACCCCGGCAATGATGCCCAGATTGTGAATGACCTCGGAAGGAATGAAAGAAAACAGTGCGAGAGAATCACCCAATGGCATTTCCCCGTGATATGAATACAAAAACATTCCGAAAACGATCGATATCACCACGAAAAACAACACATTGAAAACCGGAGAAGTATACAGCCGTTTTGCCAAACCCAAACGGTCGTAACTGGCAATCGCATAACGGCGGGCTGCAGCCATATACTCACCCGGGTCCGCCTGACGCGGACATGTAGCCGTACATTCTCCGCAGTAATAACACATCCACAATTCCTTGCTCTTGGTCAAATCGTCTTTGAGCCCCAGCTGAGCATAGCGGATCATTTTCCGCGGAAAGTTTTCGTTTTCCGTAGATAACGGGCAAACAGCGGAACAATTCCCGCAATTGAAACAGGTCTCGACCTGAACATACCCGTATCGTTTCAATTCGTCGATGAAAGTTGGATCTACTCGATTGCTCATTTCTTGCCCTCCAATGACAGACGGTAGAGGTAATACTCATAATCCTCGTCCAATCCGGCTTCGGCAATATCGCCGTATTTCTTCATCGCAGCAACATGCCATAGCGTTTCGCTTTCCGAAAGGCCTGTTTCCTGAGCCAGCTGAGGCACCGATTTGGCACCGGATTGCAGTGCGCGTTTGATTTGCCTGCGGATTGTTTGCTGCTCCTTCAACAATGCCTGAGCAATTTTCACCTTGTCGTGATGTTCTTTGCGCAAAGCAGCCAGCATCTCTGTACGCTTTTTGGCAATTTCTTTTGGATTATCTGTCATCATGCACCTTCCAATGCAGGTATTTCGGCAGTGATGGCTTCAACCATCGCTTCGTATTCGTCCAGCCGCCACCCCTGGATATCGATGGCACGATTAGGACAAGCGCTGACACATACGCCGCAACCATTACAGTTTGCCGGCGTTACCACAGCACGCTGCACCTTTTTCCCGTCTTCGGTAAACGTCTCCAGGTGAATGGCATCTTCCTGCGGGCAGACCTTCACGCATTCCCCGCTGCCCTGACAGCGCTCATAATCCACCTTGGCAACATAAGGTTCCAATTCGACTTTGGGTTTGGTAAGCAGAATATCGACTTTCGAAGCAGCGGCTTCAGCGGCGGCACAGCTTTCCTGGATATTCATCGGACCTTGTGCCGTGCCCGCGAGAACAATGCCCGTTACAGAGGTCTCAACCGGCTGCAACTTCGGATGCACCTCAAGCAGGAAACGATCGTTGCCCGGTGACACCTTGAAAAGGTCTGTGAGGTCTTCCACATGGTTGGGCATCATACCGACGGAAAGTACAACCATATCGACCGGCAATTCCATTTCCCTGCCCATCGTCAAATGATCCTTGACTTTCACCAGCACGGGGAATTCATCCTTCTCATCCGCCAGCGCCACTTCCGGTACTTCTTCGGCGAAATAACGCAGGAAGGTAACCTGCTTCTCGCTGGCTTCGGTATAGAAATCTTCATGACCTCTGCCATAAGTGCGGATATCCTGATAAACATCGAAAACATGCACGTCCGGGAAATGCTGGCGGATTTGTATAGCAGCGTTCATCGTTGCTGTGCAGCAAACCCGTGAACAGTAATCATTGACATTCCCGTCCGGCTGTGCTTTGTGCACGCCATCCACCTGCCTGCTGCCAACACAGTGAATCATCGCTATGCGCCTGACCGCATGCCCATTGACAATCAGTTTTCCGCCGGTAGGGCCATCTTTGGAAAGCAATCGTTCCAGCTGAGGCAAGGTAATTACTTCCGGAATTTCCCTATACCCAAGCTCCCCGTGAAACGGTTCGTAAGGGCGAAAACCGGTGGCAATCACAACAGACCCAACCTGAATATCGAAATCAACCGGTTTCGCATCAAGGTCGATTGCGCCTTGCTGGGCATATTTCAGGCATTCCCCGCACTTCGTGCAATGCGTCCAGTCGATCACATAACTGTTAGGTTGGCAATTCATGTACGGGCGGTAAATCGCTTTTCGCTTGTTCAACCCGAAGTTGAAATCATCATCCACTTCCACCGGGCAGGCAGCGATCGCTTTGTCGATATCCTTGAAATTGAACTGAATTCCTCTCGGTTGTTGTCGGATGCGCACATCGAAGTTCCCGACGTACCCCTTGGCATCCGCAATTTGAGCGCTGGTCAGGATTGTAATTGCAGGGTGTGCAAGAACCTCATCGATCAATCCGTGAAGCAATGTTTTGGCATCCTCTTTCGTGGGGAAAACATGTTCCCATTGCGCCATGTGCCCGCCAATGAACGGTGATTTCTCGATGATCGTCACCCGCAAACCGCGCCGGGCAATATCCAGCGCTGCCCGCAGCCCGGCGACACCGGCGCCAATCACCAATGCGTGTTTATGGGCATCCAGGCTGATTGGCGACAAAGGTTCTTTGCGCCGTGCCATGGCGATACCCGCAGACATCATCCGGATGGCTTTTTCCGTTGCTTCCTTCGGGCAATCATGGTGCACCCAGCTATCCTGCTCTCGCAAGCCGATGTGATAATAAAGGTACGGGTTCAATCCGGCACGCTCGACGGTGTGCCTGAAAGTCTGTTCGTGCAAAAATAGTGAACACGCCCCGACAACGACCCGGTTGACCCCTTTTTCCTTGATATCGTCGGCAATCAGTTTTTGCCCCGGATCAGAACACATGAACATGAAATCACGTGCAACAGCAACGTTCGGGAGCTTGCTAAGCACACTGGCAACATTGGCGCAGCTCACTACATCGCTGATATTTCCGCCGCAGTTGCACACATAAACCCCAATGCGGGGTTCCTCTTTTTCTTCGGGTTCAGGCAGATCCTGAGCTTTTTCGATTGGTTCCTGTTTCTCAGGCATGGACCTTACTCCTCTCTTCTGAAATAGGTGATTGTTCGTTCGAATGACCGTTCGATTTTTGTAAATACGCAGCAGTTTGTGCAGCAGCTGCCCCCGCTGTCATAATCGTATCGACAATATCCATCGGGCCGGTTGCCGTTCCGGTTGCAAAAATGCCCGGCTTTTCCGTCAATGTGGTTGCTATGTTGAATGCAGGCGATTTCACAAAACCGTCTTCCGCTGTGGTTACTCCGAACATTTTTTGCGGATCGAACCCCGGCACCATCCCGACAGAAAGCACGACAAGATCATGCTTGCGCTCGACAACACGCGAATCCTCATCAATCAACTCCACCCGCACCACCGGAGTCTTCGCTTCATCTTCCGTGATACGCGCCACTTTCCCTTTGACAAACTCGATGCCCATGGCTTTGGCGTTCTGGTAAAACTGTTCGTACCCCTTGCCAAACGAACGAATATCCATGTAATAAATCGTTATATCTGCCAGCGGCAGCGCACCTGCAAGGAGCATTGCCTGTTTGATTGCGTACATGCAGCACACACGGGAGCAATAAGTAACGCCGAGTGTTTTATCCCGCGAGCCGGCACACTGCACATAAGCAATCGAATCCGGCTGCTTGCCGTCGGATGGTCTCAACACCCTGCCGTAAGGACCTGTCGGCGCAAGAAGACGCTCCATCATCAACCCGTCGATGACATTGGCAATCTTTCCGGCGCCATATTCCTTCTTGGCATCGTAGGGCGTTACTTCGTATCCGGTTGCCAGCACGATGCTCCTGGCTTTGATTTCGAAACGCTCAGGTTTTTGTGTGAAGTCGATTGCGTCGGACGGGCACGCCTTGAGACATTTTCCGCAATACACACAATAATCAATATCAATCAATGCTTTTTGCGGAACGGCAGTCGAAAAAGGCACATAAATCACCCGGTGAGCGGTTCTGCCGAACTCATTCTCGTTATCCGTCAAATCCAGCGGGCAAACCAGTTCGCAGGAACGACACCCGGTGCAATCATCTTCGATGATATACCGGGGCTTTTTCAACACCCGGATGCTGAAACCGTCATCCGTGCGTTCGACCCCTTCAACTTCGTGATAGGTCATCAGGTTGATATTTTCATGGTGCGCAACAGCAGACATCTTGGGTGTCGTGATGCAGCTGCAGCAATCCAGTGTCGGGAAAACTTTGCTCAGCCCGATCATTTTGCCGCCGATGCTGGGCTTGCGTTCCACAAGCGCCACTTGATAACCCTGGTCTGCCAAATCAAGGGATGCTTGCATGCCGGCAATCCCGCCGCCGACAACCAACACATCCACTTCCATTGTTTTTGATGTCATTTTCTGATACCTCCCGGTTTCCTCTTTTCCTAAGCTTTTTGAGGTTCTTTCTGCGGTTCAGGCAGCGGTCTGGGAACAGGCCCCAATTCATCGAGCGTTTTTTCCATTTTCTCGATTTCCCCAAGGAACGGGCGCACACACACCGTGCAAATTGCAGCCAGTGCCAGGCGCCGCGGGTCAAGATTGCGTTGTTTCATCAACTCGTACGTTTTGTTGATCATCTTCGCAGTCCGCTCCGGAGCACCTTTGTAAGGGCTGTCGGTGCCGCTATACATCACGATGATGCCGTCAATTCCTTTTTCGAAAGCTTTGAGATAAAAATCCGGAGGAAATATTGCAGCACTTCTAATGGGCAGGATATACGTATTGGGAGGATACTCCAAATGCGCCTGGCCTGTAGCATCCGCACCGCGATACCCGCCCGATAATGTCGCAAGGATCAATATTTTGTAATCTTTTTTACCATTTTCAGCCATAACGTCTACCCTTTACCTGACTATCTTGAGCTGATTTCGTCTCCATATACCAACCGGCAGCAGACACCAACGCACCGCCACGCTTTCCGGTGGCGGTGGTTGTTTGTATCGCGTTTGCTGTTATTTCTTTCTGCGGATGAACAAGCGGTCGTAGCCACCTTCTTCGATGAAGCCAAGAAACTCATGGCCAATTTTCTTGCACCATCGGGAAAGATTGTTGCGTGTATCCGACGTTCCTGACCAAACTTCCAGAACTTCGCCGACCTTGACGGCACCAATTCCTTTTTTGGCTTCCAGAAGAGGCCCCGGGCATGCGCTACCGCGCGCATCGACAACTTTTGCCGCTTGAATAGTATTGAGATCAATAGGTTGTTCTGTCATGTTTTTTCTCCTTGTCATATAACGATTGCTGTTAGGTTGAATTGCTTTTTCAATGAATTTTTTCCCGCCACACACATTCGCGTTTAGGCATATGAGTGGAGATGCGGTAATACACGGTTTGGCCGTCTCTCCTCGTGGTAACGATATTGTTTACCTTCATGTGGCGTAAATGCTGCGAAGCATTTTGCAATGAGGTATGGATCGCCTGGGCAATCTCACCCACAGACATTTCCTGCTCCATCAAATGCCACAAGATAAGAACACGTTTTGGGTTGCTGAAAACTTCGCAAAGTTTTGCTTGTCGTTCCGCTTTCTCCAGCATGGATTCTTCTGTCATTTCCGTCATCGATCACACATCCGTTCAACGCATGTATTTACCGTTCTGCTCAATCAACTTTTTCACTGACACATGCGAAGTGCATACCTGAAAACATTGAAAACTCGTTATTAAGAACTTAATGAAATAATAGTTAATTGTCCCGAAAAGTATAAGTGACATTTATCACAAGAGATATTGCTTTTCTCTATCGGCAACCATAGAGATTTTCAATAGGCAGCCGAAAAGAGGCAGCCTGCCCTCACCCCCCCCGAGCGAATCCGGATGCGAAAAGTGAACACGCGGCACACGCATTTTCCCCCGTCGCTGGCTGTGCGATTGAATTTTCCAAAATGAACTTGTCAAAGCGGTTCCGGGATGCTATAATCCGCGCATCAGGGCGCGTAGCTCAGCTGGTTAGAGTGCACGGTTCACATCCGTGAGGTCGTGGGTTCGAGCCCCTCCGCGCCCACCTTTTTCTTTTCCCCCTGATATTCCATAACATTCATAGATCATCACCAACGGGTCTTCTTTCCCCCCGTTTCTCTTGCGCTTCTTCACCCCTAGTCGACAATTTGGTTGAGTTTGCGGAAGAAATGGTTTGGAGAAACCAGCTGTAAGAAATATTCGCTATAAAATGAGCCTTGGTCTTGCTTGATATAACACTTCCGTGCCATTTCTTGTGCTCTCCTTCTCGTTTT
>CAYWFK010000005.1:0-79073 GCA_964457375.1 uncultured Anaerolineales bacterium | reverse complement strand
CATTACTGGGTCATCGAAAAGAAGCCTTCGGGCACGGCATGAAACCGGTTTGTGTTTTTGGATAGCGGGGGAGAAAAGAGACGGGGAATTGTAATCAAAGGCAAAACAGGCACCGCTTAATGCAGTACCTGTTTGATGATCATGAAATAAGTTTGCCTGATGTTCAATCGTCCAATGGTTCCCGAAAATCATAGATGCCATTGCGAATCTGCCAGCGTTTTCCGCAGGCAGGGCAGGTGATTTGCTCATCCTGCTCGACGAGAGCAGAGCCGGCACATTCCGGACAGAAGAAGAAATCACCGGGAGCGGCTTTTACGCCGCCGTGTATTACCCGGTTGCGGGTAAAGACGCTGGGAGAAAGCTGCCATAAATTCCCCGTTTTTTGGGCGAGAGCATCCATGGTGACCAGCAGTTCAAGGGGGACATGTTTTTTCAGGAAAGACATTCTGAAATGCGAAACGGTAAGTTGCTGTTCGGTTTTGAAATCAGCTTTTTGCAGCCATTGAATGATTTTCCGGGGGTGGAAGTCAAAGTTCAATTCCACAAATTCGACAGGTTCCTGCGAAAAGGGGCTCCAGCTTTGTTTGTGCAACAGGTAACGTAAAATCGCCTTGACGTTGCGTTTGTTGGCATATTCCAGGATGAAGATGCCGTCCGGCTGCAAGACACGCCGGATTTGTGTGAGAGCGCCTGGTACGTCGACGATGTGATGCAAAACCCGTATCATGGTGGCTGTATCGAATAACCCTGAAACGAAAGGCAGGCGGTAAACATCGGCAGCCACATAGATATATCGGGGATGCTTGCCAAGACGGCTTTGTGCTTGTTGGAGCTGGGTTAGGGAATAGTCGAGCAGGACGATTTTATCGAATCCGTGGTAACGGGGCGTGTTTCGTCCGGCACCTGCGCCAAGCTCAAGCAGGCATTCTCCCCTTTCGGGGAGCAGCCGTTTGAGGGCAATTGCTTCGGCGCGGTCTTCGTATTCCCTGCCGCCTTGTTCCCAGAAAGCCTGCTGGTAATCCGAGCCTTCGTAATCGATAACGGGCGGCGAGGTGTGCTTGTGTACCGTTTCGCTGGTGGGGTGATTTCCTGAATGGGTCATAGCGGAAAATTATGAACGCTTCGAGCCGTTGTACCCGCGACCGACACCGCGATATTCGAAGCCCAGAGTTTTCATCTTTTCCGGATTGTAAATATTGCGTCCGTCGAAAATGACCGGGGTTTTCATCAGCTTGCGAATCCGGTTCAGGTCGACTTGTTTGAATTCGTTCCATTCCGTGTTGACGACAATGGCATCACAGCCTTCTGCCATGGCGTAGGGGTCTTCCGACATGGTTACTTCCGGCAGGAGGTGTTTGGCATTATCCATTGCCACGGGGTCGTAAGCGCGTACTTTGGCGCCCAGTGCAATCAGTGAGCGGGCGATATCGATAGATGGTGCGTCACGCATATCATCGGTGTTTGGTTTGAATGCAAGCCCGAACATACCGATGGTTTTGCCGCTTAAATCGTCGCCGAGCATTTCCTTGATGCGCAAGGCAGCCATCTGTCTTCTGTCCGAATTGATATCCATCACTGCACGGAGCAACTGGGGATGGCGTCCTTTTTCTTCAGCCATGTGGGCAAGTGCTTTGACGTCTTTGGGGAAGCAGGAGCCGCCGTATCCCAACCCGGCATCGAGAAAGTGATTTCCGATACGTTTGTCATAGCCCATGCCGACGGCGACTTCTTTGACGTCGGCGCCTAATGCCTCGCAGATATTCGCAATTTCGTTGATGAACGAAATTTTGGTCGCGAGGAAGGCGTTGGAAGCGTATTTGATCATTTCTGCGGTACGGAGATCGGTAATGATGATCGGTGCACGCAGCGGCAAGTGAAGCTGGGCAACCTTGTCAGCGGCTTCGTGATCCAGCGACCCGAGCACGGTGCGGTGGGGGTTCATGAAGTCATTGATGGCAGAACCTTCCCGTAGAAATTCGGGGCAGGAAACCACAGAGAAGGGGATGGGTTTCGGCTGGTGTTCCCGAACGATGTTGGCTACCCAGTCTCCGGTTCCCACAGGGACCGTGGATTTGTTGATGATTACCAGCGGTGCTGTCATGCTGCGGGCGATGGAAATCGCGGCTGCTTCGACGTATTGCAAATCGGCTTCACCGTCTACGCCGGAGGGTGTGCCGACGGCAATGAAGGCGAACTCTGTTCCGTCTAGTGCTTCGGCATAGTCATTTGTGAAAGAAAGACGCCCGGCGTGTACATTTCTGGTGACAAGTTCTTCAAGACCGGGTTCATAAATAGGCATGATGCCTTTGTTTAAGTTCTCGATTTTTTCATTGTTGATGTCGATTGCGACAACTTTATTCCCCAGGTCGGCAAATCCTGCTGCGGTGATTAGTCCGACATAACCAACCCCGACGACGCAGATATGTTTCATAAGGCAACCTCCAAGAGTCTGATCGTCTCTTTGCCCGTCAGGGCAAAGAGAACAGGATAATCTTACCATAAGCGTACCCATTTGGCGCGACTAAGGTCATTGATGATGGATGACCTCTGTCACTTGTGATTGGATAAAAATTGTCCTAAAATATAAAGGAAACCTGATAATTTCTATCCGTAAGACCGAAAAAGGAGAAAATTCATGCAAATAACCCGCCAGGCTGATTATGCCGTCCGTGCAGTTTATTATCTTGCTTCGTTGGGGGCGGGTAGCAAGGCTGCCACAAGTCGCATTGCTGACGAACAGCATATTCCCCCTTCTTTCCTCGCGAAAATCATTTCCCAATTATCTGTTGCGGGGTTGTTGCATACATCGAGGGGGGCGCGGGGAGGTGTCTCTTTGGCTAAATCCCCGGAAGAAATTACGCTGTTGGAGGTTGTCGAGGCAATCGACGGTCCGATCCAGCTGAATGAATGCGTTGCCGATGACAGTGCCTGCGGTTTTTCCGAGGATTGCCCGATGCGGGAAATCTGGATGGAAACTCAACAGATTTTAATCGAGAAACTTGGTAACGCTTATTTCAACCAGTTTATCAAAGGTTCTCCGAAAGAATAACAAGCAACGGAAACAAGCTCTTTTTCCGCAAGGGGTGTAACTACCGGTGTTTGCAGAACACCGGATTAAGATTAATGGCGAAATAAACCCAGAAAACTGCTCTTGGCGTATAATTTAACCAAGAGCAGTTTTTTAATCGGGCACTTGCTGGCTCGTGGCGCGAACTTGCAGGTGTTATTCAAATGGATCAGGGTATTATGAAAAACAGGAGGTCTTATTATGTCAAAGGCTAGAACCGTACGGGCACCTCGGGGTAATCAACTTACGTGCAAATCATGGCTTTCTGAAGCACCTTACCGGATGATTCAAAACAATCTCGATCCGGAAGTGGCAGAACGTCCGGAAGATTTGGTGGTTTATGGGGGACGGGGGCAGGCTGCCAGAAACTGGGACGCGTTCGATGCGATTTTGGAATCGCTGCGAAACCTGGAAGATGACGAGACGTTGCTGGTGCAATCCGGGAAACCGGTGGTGGTTTTCAAGACGCACCGGGATGCCCCGCGGGTTTTGATTGCCAATTCGAATCTTGTCCCGCATTGGGCAACCCAGGAACATTTCGACGAACTGGCTGCTAAGGGCTTGATCATGTACGGGCAAATGACTGCCGGTTCGTGGATTTACATCGGTACGCAGGGGATTTTGCAAGGCACTTACGAAACGCTGGGTTCTCTGGCGAGACTCAGAAAATGGGGATCGCTCAAAGGGAAATTTACTTTGACTGCCGGTCTGGGGGGGATGGGCGGCGCCCAGCCTTTGGCGATTACGATGAATGAAGGTGTCGGGCTGGTCGTTGAAGTGGATAAGGAGCATGCACAGCGCAGGTTGCATGACGGGTATGTGGATGTGGTTGTGGAGGATCTCGACAAGGCGCTCGAAATGGTCGATGAAGCGGTTTCCGCCGGCAAGGCGCTTTCCATTGGTTTGGTCGGGAATGCCGCAGATGTTTATCCCGAACTCGTGCGCCGTCATATTACGCCGGACGTGGTCACCGACCAGACACCCGCGCACGATTTGTTGTCTTATGTTCCCCGCGGGATGAGTGTCGAAGAAGCCGCCGCTTTGCGGAAGCAGGACCCGGAAGCGTATACTGCCCGGGCGCTCGATTCGATTGCCGCACATGTCGAGGCTATGCTGGAATTGCAGCGGCGCGGTGCCGAAACATTCGATTACGGCAACAATATCCGCCAGCGGGCGTTTGATCATGGTGTGAAAAACGCTTTCGATTTCCCCGGTTTTGTCCCTGCGTATATCCGCCCTCTGTTTTGTGAAGGCAAGGGACCTTTCCGCTGGGTGGCTCTTTCAGGGGATCCGGAAGATATTTACCGGACGGATGAAGTGATTATGGATCTCTTCCCGAATGATGAGAATCTCAAACGCTGGCTGAAACTTGCCCGGGAGAAAGTACCGTTTCAGGGGCTGCCGGCGAGAATTTGCTGGCTGGGTTACGGGGAACGCGTGAAAGCCGGGCTGGCTTTCAATAAACTGGTGGCAGATGGTATTGTCAAGGCGCCGATTGTGATTGGCAGGGATCATCTGGATTCCGGCTCGGTGGCTTCACCGAATCGGGAAACCGAGGGAATGAAGGATGGCTCGGATGCGATCAGTGACTGGGCAATCCTGAATGCTTTGATCAACGCTGTTGGCGGGGCGACCTGGGTTTCTTTCCATCATGGCGGCGGCGTCGGTATCGGGTACAGTCAGCATGCGGGTATGGTGATTGTGGCTGACGGAACGGCGGAGGCTGCCACACGACTGGAACGAGTGCTGACAACCGACCCCGGGCTTGGTGTCGCCCGGCATGCGGATGCAGGTTATGAACTGGCTATCGAAACAGCCAGGAAACAGGGAATTAAAATCCCGATGTTGAAATGACATGCGGGATGCATGAAAAGGAATAACGCCAATCGAGGAGAACTGAGGATGAAGCGTATTGCAGTATTGACCAGCGGAGGCGACGCCCAAGGCATGAATGCTGCCGTGAGAGCGGTTGTTCGTACAGCGCTGGACAAAGGAGTGAGAGTTTATGCGGTGTATGAAGGGTATCGCGGTCTTGTAGAAGGGGGCAGCAAAATTCGGGAAATGACCTGGGAATCGGTCGGCGGTATCTTGCAACGCGGCGGAACGATTATTGGTTCTGCGCGGTGTGCTGAATTTCGCACCCGGGAGGGCCGGCAGAAAGCAGCAAAAAACCTGCTTGCTCATGAAATCGACGGCTTGGTCGTCATCGGCGGTGATGGCAGCCTGACGGGCGCGAATATCTTCCGTGAAGAATGGCCTGAACTGGTTGCAAAGGTTTGCGAGGCGGGCGGCGTCTCCGAGAAGATTGTCGCCCGTCATCAGTCGCTGGGTATCGTCGGGATTACCGGTTCGATCGATAATGATATGGTCGGAACGGATATGACCATTGGGGCTGATACGGCACTTCATCGTATCACCGAAGCTATCGACGCGATTTCAAGCACTGCTGCCAGCCATCAGCGTTCTTTTGTCGTCGAGGTGATGGGGCGTAACTGCGGCTATCTGGCGTTGATGGGGGCGCTTGCCGGCGGTGCAGACTGGGTACTCATCCCGGAGAATCCACCCGTAGAAGGATGGGAAGAAGTCATGTGTGAAACGCTGCGCCGCGGCAGACAAATCGGCCGCCGTGACAGCGTTGTGGTCGTTGCCGAAGGGGCGCGGGATAGAAACGGTTCGCCGATTACCAGCGCTTATGTCAAAAAGGTGCTGGAAGAAAAATTGGGGGAAGATACGCGGATAACCATTTTGGGACACTTCCAGCGCGGAGGGTCTCCCAGCGCCTATGACCGCAATCTGGGTACGTTTCTTGGCAATGCTGCGGTCGAAACCTTGTTGGAGTGTGATGAGAAAAGCGTTCCCCAATTGATCGGGATGAGAGGCAACAGGATTGTCCATTCTCCCCTGATGCGTTGTGTGGAAAAGACGCATGAAGTATCCAAGGCTTTCGAATGCAAGGATTATGACAAAGCCATGGAACTGCGGGGAGAGAGTTTCCGTGAAACCCTGCTGACATTCAATACGCTGGTGCGTGCACAACCGAACCCGCCGGAAAAGGGGCAAAAGCGGTTGCGGCTGGCGGTAATGCATTCGGGTGCTCCTTCACCGGGCATGAATACGGCAATCCGTACTGCGGTTCGTATTGGTCTGGATAAAGGGCATATCATGCTCGGAATTGAAAATGGCTTCGAGGGATTTGTCAAAGGTGAAATCAAGGAAATGGACTGGATGTCTGTTTCCGGCTGGTCTTACCGCGGCGGTGCGGAACTGGGCACCAATCGTTATATTCCTCACGGCCGGGATTTGTACCTGATTGCCCGCAATATCGAAAAATACAACATACAGGGGTTGTTGATGATCGGGGGGTGGGCAGGTTACAAAGGCATGTATACGATGTTCAGCGAGCGGGAAAATTTCCCCGGTTTTAATATTCCGCTTGTGTGTCTGCCCGCAACCATCGATAACGATTTGCCGGGGTCAGACCTGAGCATCGGAGCTGATACGGCGCTGAATAGCATCGTCGAAGCGGTGGATAAAATCAAGCAATCCGCGGTGGCATCCAGACGGTGTTTTGTCGTTGAGGTCATGGGGGGCTATTGCGGCTATCTGGCATTGATGAGCGGTTTGGCAACCGGTGCGGAAAAGGTCTACCTGCATGAAGAAGGTGTAACGCTTAAGGACTTGCAAAATGATCTGGAATATCTGGTGCAGGGATTTTCGCAAGGAAAACGGCTCGGCTTGATGATTCGCAATGAAAATGCGCATGATGTGTATGCGACGGATTTCATGTGCCGTTTGTTCGAAGCGGAAGGCGGAGATTTGTTCGATGTGCGCCAGTCTATTTTGGGGCACTTGCAGCAAGGCGGCAACCCGACTCCTTTCGACCGTGTACAGGCTTCGAGGCTGGCAACACGCTGTATCGACTTTCTAATCAGGGAAGCGGAGAATAATGAGCCGCAGGGTACCTGTATTGGTTTGATCGGGGGAAAGGTTACGTTTACCAGTTTGCAGGATTACCCCAGGCTGGTGGACAAGCACCTTGGACGACCCAAAAACCAGTGGTGGATGAGCTTGCGCGATATTGCGAAAATATTGGCGCAGCCGGGTCCGCACCGGAGCAACTGACAACTTCGGTTACGAAATTTTTTTCAAAGCAAACAGTTTTCCATTTGCTGTTTGCTTTTTTTTGTGGGGTTGGCGTTTATTGAAAAGTGATTGTTTCTATGCGGACGTTGTCTGTACCGACGATGCGTCTTATCTGGGAGAGTAATTCGGGATTCAGCCCTGTGGTGAAGTTAGGGAATTCGAGCAAATGCCCGCGTCCACCCTCGAAAATCTGAAAAGCAAAGCGGTCGTTTCCCGGGTAGCTGATTAGAATACCGAAGAGCTGTCTCAGACGGAGTTTGTCGCGCACGAGGTCGATGGTTGGACGCAGAATGATGGTAATCATGTGAATACCATCGTTTTCGGCAGGTGCCTGTGCCGGGTTGAAGTAACCTGGCAGCACTACCGGTTTGTTTGCCGGATTGGATGACGGTGTGATAGCCTGTGGCGGCATTTCGGTATTTTCTTCCCGAATTGTTTTCTCTGCACTGCTGCTTGCAGCCGGAGGCTGGTATGCCGTGTCAGCGGCGTGCTGGTCAGCGGCGTGCTGGTCAGCAGGGTCGGTTACAGCTGGTGCGTCATTTTCCGGTTTGGCTTTGGTTTCCCTTTCGGATGCGTCTGCCGGCTCTTTTGCAGGGGCGGCTTTGGCGGTGTAGGGCGGGGGGGATACGGTGGTTTCCCATCCATCGGGGAAGGGTTCCGGCGGGGGAACCGCTTCGTTTTCCCAGTCGTTGTCGATGCTTGCGATGTCACCGGTGTCATCCGATGCCGGTGTGCCGGGGTTGACGGCATGCTGTGGCGCGGCAGGTGTTACGCTGTTTTGTGGCGCTTTCGGGGGTGTTTCCCGGGTTGCCGGAGGGGCTTCCTGATGGCGGTTGGTCATGGATGATTCTTTGGGGGCTTTGCTGCTTGCAGCATTCGGGTTGCCGGTTTCTTCGAGCGGCACCACGAGTTTGAGTGTCGTGCTGACTTTTTCGACAATGACTTTGGGTTCTTTGTCTTTGGTGTTTACCCTGCCTTCGACCAGAACGATGTTGTCGAACTGCATCAGGTTGCCGTATTGTTTCCACGCACGCGGAAAAACCAAAAGTTCGATGATGCCCTGAGGGTCTTCGAGACTTACGAAGCCCATGGGGTCACCTTTTTTCGTGGTGTGATGGCGAATGCGGGTAATCATTCCGGCGACACGGACGCTCTGATTGTGTTCGGCTTCTTTGAGGTCGTTGGCAAAATGGGATACGTTTTGGGTAATGGCATCCATGATTGGGTCGAGAGGGTGCCCGGAAATATACAGCCCGATGAGTTCGCGCTCCCAGGTCAGCTGTTCCCGCTGGGAAATATCCGAAGATGTTTCGGGAAGACGTATTTTGGCGACAAGGCCGGTTTGCGGGCCAAAAAGTGACATTTGCCCGTTTTCCTTGGCTTTGAAGTGGGCGGATGAAATGGCACTGAGCCTGTCGATAATCTGAAGCATGGCATGACGGGGACCAAAAGCATCCATCGCTCCGACTTTGATCATGGATTCGAGGCTGCGCTTGCCAACCTTGCGCAGGTCGACACGGCGCACAAAATCGTTCAGATCTGCAAATTTCTTGTCGCCGCGGGCTTTCAGTATCTCGTTTACGGGCCCATGGCCGACGTTTTTGATGGCACCAAGCCCGAAGCGGATTCCCGATTTCTTGTCGGGAAAATCTTCGATGGTGAAATCCCATGCGCTGGTGTTGACATCCGGGGGAAGGACCTCGATACCCATATGCCTGCAATCCGCGACATACGCGGCAACTTTGTCAGTATCGTTTTGGGAAACGGACAAAAGGGCGGTCATATATTCCACGGGATAGTGGGTTTTGAGGTAAGCGGTTTGGACGGCAATCATGCCGTAATCGGCTGCGTGGCTTTTGTTGAAACCGTAGCGGGCGAATTTTTCCCAATCACCGAAGATGGCTTCGGCAGTTTTCTTTGGAATGCCGTTTTTCACCGCACCTTCGATGAATTTGATACGGTGTTTTTTAATTTCTTTGACTTTTTTCTTGGCAACTGCTTTGCGGAGGTAGTCTGCATCCGATGCGGAATAGCCGGCAAGCTCAACCGCTGCCCGCATGATTTGTTCCTGATAAATCGGGATACCATAGGTTTCCTTGAAAATCGGTTCAAGGCTGGGATGGCGGTAGGTGATTTCTTCTTCTCCGCGCATACGTTTGATATAGCTGGGGATGAAATCCATCGGACCGGGGCGGAAAAGGGCGACCATGGCGATGACGTTATCCAGCGTTTTGGGTTTCATGGCAACCAGGTTGCGGCGCATGCCGGTTCCTTCTACCTGAAAGACCCCTGCGGTTTCGCCGCGCCCAAGCAGTTCGTATGTTTCCGGATCGTCGACGGGGATGTTTTCCAGATTGAAATTGACGCCATGGCGCTTTTCGATCAGGTCGCAGGCTTTTGCCATGATTGTGAGTGTCGAAAGCCCCAGAAAATCGACTTTGAGCAGCCCCAGATAGTCCACAATCGACATTTCGAATTGGGTTACCGTTTTGATGGGGCTTTCCTGGGCGTTGCCGGTCGGTCGGTGCAGCGGCACGTATTCGATTGCCGGCTTGTCGGTGATGACGACCCCGGCGGCGTGAGTGCCGGCGTTGCGAATGACGCCTTCCATCGCTTTCGCCGTATCGATCAATTCGCGCAGGTAGGGTGCTTCGTCATAAAGCTGTTTGAACTCCGGTACCTCTTTCAGTGCCGTGGTTATGGTAACCGGTTTGCCGGGAATATTCGGGATTAGTTTGGCAACACGGTCGACTTCCGAGAGGGGAATATCTTTGACGCGTCCGACGTCGCGAATGGCGGCTCTGGCTTTCATCGTACCGAAAGTGATGATTTGGGCGACTTTGTCTTCGCCGTACTTTCGGGCACAATATTCCATGATTTCGGCGCGGCGGTCATCGCGGAAGTCCAGGTCGATATCCGGCATGGATACACGGCCGGGGTTGAGGAAGCGCTCGAAAATCAAGCCCTGTTCGATTGGGTCGACGATCGTGATGCCCAGTGTATAAGCGACAATCGAGCCGGCAGCGGAGCCGCGGGCGTTGTACCAGATATCTTCCTGCTTTGCATGCTGGCACAAATCCCACACGATGAGGAAATAGGCATCGAACCCCATTTTGTGGATGATATCCAGTTCGTATTCGAGACGGTCCCGGACGACTTTATCCTGGGCTTTGGCGCCGTAGCGGTTGATTAACCCTTTCTCGCAAAGTTTGCGCAGGTAAGTTTGGGCGGTTTCCCCTTCCGGAACGGGGAAGTTTGGCAGACGGTACCCTTTGAAACCCAGGTCGAGGTTGCAGCGTTCGGCAATCAGCAGGGTGTTGGAGATGGATTCCGGTACTTCGGAGAAAATCTGCGCCATTTCTGCCGGACTGCGCAGGTAGTAAGTTTCTCCGCTCATCCTCATCCGTTTTTGGCTGCTAAGCAGAGACCCGGTTTGTATGGCGAGTAGAATATCCTGATATTTTGCGTCTTCGGGGTTGATGTAGTGCGTATCGTTCGTGGCGACGAATTTTGCCTGATACTTTTTTCCGAGTTCCAGCAAGGTTTTGTTGATTTGAGTGAGTTCCGGAATGTCGTGTTCCTGCAGCTCGAGGAAAAAATTATCCGGTCCGAATACTTCATAATACCAGTCGAGTTTGCGTTTGGCTTCGTCGATGTTCCCTGCGGCAATTGAGCGGGGAATTTCGGCGGACATGCAACCGGAAGTGCAAATCAACCCTTCGGCATGCTTTGCCAGGAAGTCATGATCAATGCGCGGGTAGTAGTAAAACCCTTCCAGCTGGGCGGCCGAAGCGATTTGCAACAGGTTCTTGTAGCCGGTTTCGTTTTCGGCAATCAGCAGAAGGTGGGATGAACGTTTGTCGAGTTTCGAATCCTTGTCTTTCATGCCGCGGGCAGCCATGTAGGTTTCGATTCCGATCAGCGGTTTGATACCTTCTTTTTTTGCCGCATTGTAAAACTCGATGACTCCGAACATCGTGCCGTGATCGGTGATGGCGACAGCAGGCATTTCCATCTCTTTGGCGCGTACGACCAACTTCTGGATGTTGCTGAAGCCATCCAGCAAAGAGTATTCGGTGTGGACGTGAAGATGGACGAAAGACATGGGTAACCTATCGTTTTGATGACCAGTAATCAGGGGGTATCAAAACTCCGTTTTTTTGTATGTGATTTTCCTGTCGGATTATTGTTTGATTATACCCTCTGGTTTTCAGGATGTGATTAAAGAAATGGAAAATTTAATAGTTTGCCGGGAAACGTTAAGATTCCCTGCCGGTTTGGCGTCGGGTGGTATAATACTTGTTCTTTTGAGAACAAACGAACAGGAGTTGAAATTGCGGGTTGAGCGTGAAAACGGACTTCCCCCTGAATCGGCGAGAGCCGGGTTCGCCACACCCAGCTCTCTCTAAGGAGGAGAAGAAGAGAAATCGCCCTTCGATACTAATCATACCAAGGGTGTGGTATTGTTGCTTGACGGTTACCCTACGCTTAACCTACGTTTCCCCAACAAATTTGTAAGAATTGTGAAAAAAGCTATGAATCTTGCAATAAAAACAGAAAAACTCGGCAGAATCTACACCTTGCGCAATGGCAAGAAAAAAGACCCGAAGCAGCTTGTTGCTTTGCGGAAGGTCGACTTGGAGGTCAGGCAAGGTGAATTGTTTGGGCTGCTGGGCCCGAATGGTGCAGGGAAAACTACCCTGATAAAAATCCTGACGACTTTGCTGGCACCTACTTCCGGCAGGGCCATGGTAATGGGTCTGGATGTTGCCAGGGATGCCGTTCAGGTGCGCCGGCGCATCAATATGGTTTCCGGCGGCGAAACTTCCGGTTACGGGCTGTTGACTGTGCGTGAAAACCTGTGGATGTTTTCGCAATTCTACGGCATTCCGTCCAAAGTTGCCAATCGGCGGATCGAGGAGCTGCTGGCAATCGTCGGGCTGCGAGACAGGATGAACACCAAATCTTCGGATCTTTCGACCGGATTGAGACAGAAAATGAACATTGTGCGCGGTTTTCTGACAGACCCGAACGTGTTGTTTCTCGATGAACCGACGCTTGGCCTTGATGTCAGCGCTTCGCGCGATGTGCGCAAATTCATCCGCAGCTGGGTCGATGAAAACCCGAAGCGAACTTTGCTGCTGACGACGCATTACATGACGGAAGCGGATGAACTTTGCGACCGGGTGGCAATCATCAACCGCGGACGCGTGCTCGCGTGCGATACTCCGGCAAAACTGAAACATCAATTACAACAGGATGTCATCTATCGTATGGAAGTCAGCCCGCTGAATGATTTGCCGGCCGACCGCTTCGAAGCATTGCCGGGAGTGCGCAGCGTTTCGCATACACCCATGGATGGCGTTTCGAAGCTTGGGTTGATTTTGGAGGATGATGACGTTCTCGGCGGGGTTGTCAACCTGATGACGAAGAACAATATCCACATTCTCAATCTGGAAAAGCGGGAACCAACGCTGGAAGATGTGTTTGTGCATCTGGTTGGTCAAAGTATGGATGAGATTGAACGCAGCGATGAGTGAAACCGAACGCATGGATACTTTCCGGAAGAACACCGGTTTGCGCTTGTTCCTGCAAACCGTTTGGGCAAGAGCGTACCCCAGAATCGTTGCCCAGCAGCGGGAGAAATCCTGGCTGTTCTTCGATGTCGTCTTGCCAATGACTGCCGTTGCGTCTTATGTGTTTGTCTACCGGGCTATTCACGCACCGGAAGAATACATCGGTTTTGTGGTGATGGGGGGAGCAATGACAGCATTCTGGATGAATATTCTGTGGAGTATGTCCAGCCAGTTGTATTGGGAAAAAGAGCAGGGAAACCTGGCGCTTTTCATCATTGCACCAAACTCGTTGATGGCTGTTCTCTTGGGGATGGCTGTGGGGGGCTTGTTGGCAACAACGTTGAGGGCATTGGTGATTACTTTGTTGGGAAGCTGGCTCTTCCAGGTTTCGTATGTGTTTACGAGCTTTTGGCAGCTGTTTCTTGTGTTCGTTTTGACGATGGTTGCGCTGTACGGGATGGGGATGATGTTTGCTTCGGTTTTCCTGCTGCTCAGCAGGGAGGCGTGGCATCTTTCGAACCTGGCACAGGAGCCGGTTTATCTGCTTTCCGGGTTTTATTTTCCGGTTCGGAATTTCGATTTTTGGATTGCAGCAGGGGCGTCGGTCATCCCGCTCACTTTGGGGCTGGATGCGATGCGCCAGCTTGTTTTTGCCGGTAAAGAGACGCTGGGGTTTTTGTCCGTAGCGCTGGAAATGAAAATCCTTGCCGGGTTGTGCTTCGTGTTTCTTTTCGCGGCAAAATACCTGCTTGCGACCATGGAAAAACTGGCAATACGGGAAGGGCGTCTGACGGAGAATCGGCGGTGAGCGAGAAAATGAAGCGTGACGAGAACCTTTTACAGGAACAAGGGAAACGTTCGTTCGTCCTTTCCATCCTGAAATCAATGCCCGATTGGCGTACCTTTGTCCGTTCGTTTCGTATGGCGGCATGGCTGGGGTGGCAAATCGAATCGAACTGGACGGATCCTTTTCTGTTTGCGATTTATTCGATCATCAAACCCCTCGCCGGTGCGGCAATTCTGGTGGTCATGTATTCTGTGGTTACTCATGGTGCCTATGATTCCCCCATGTTTGCTTATATTTATTTGGGGAATGCATTCTATATTTATGTCGGTGAGGTGATGACGGGGATTTCATGGGCGGTTATCGATGACCGTGAACATTACAAGACGCTCAAATATATGTATATTGCACCGATTCATATGCCTACGTATTTGCTGGGGCGCGGTGTATCCCAGTTCATTGTCGGGAGTATTGCCGTTTTGATTACGGTTTTATTCGGAACCGCGTTTTTGCATGTTCATATTGACCCCGCAACAGTGAATTGGGGATTGTTTTTCGTTTCCCTGATGATTGGGGTCGTGATGCTTTCGATGATGGGGCTGATGCTTGCCGGGGTGACTCTGGTGATTGCCAATCATGTCTGGTCGATTGGTGAAGCTGTTGCCGGTGCGCTGTTCCTGTTCAGCGGTGCTGTCTTTCCTTTGGATGTGTTGCCGAAGTTTTTACGTCCGTTTGGGTATTTGATGCCGATTACATATTGGCTGGAATTGCTGCGGCGTTCTTTGGTGGGGAGTGTGGCACAGGCGTTTCCGACGCTGGCTGTGTTTAGTGATTTACAGCTGCTGGGCATTTTGACCGGTCTTACACTGGTTTTCACCATCCTTGCGGTGGTTGTCTTTCACCGGATGGAATACCGGGCAAGAGAACGCGGTATGATCGATATGCTTACGAATTATTAGCATTTGTTCGAAAGTGGTGAGATGATGGCCGGACAAAGGGTACTTTTTATCGGGAAGATAGCCCATGACCGTTTGGGGGAAGTCTGGGTGGCTGTGGGGGAAAAGGGACTAGCCGCAGTGAAAATACATACGACCGGGCAGGCATTTGCCCGAATGCTGGCGGAACGCTGGTCTGCGCAGGTGTTTCCGGATGAGGGGCGTACAGCGGAGGCGAGAAGCCAGCTCGCGGCATATTTGCAGGGGGAACGCAAGCAATTCGATATCGAAATCGACTGGTCGGTGATGACACCGTTTCAGGAAAAAGTGCTGCGTGCCACTTGTGCTATTCCGCGTGGAGAGACACGCTCCTACGGGGAAATTGCCGCGGCAGTCGGCAACCCGCGGGCGGCGCGGGCGGTGGGCAGGGCACAAGCGACGAATCCGATGCCTTTGGTGATTCCCTGCCACAGGGTCATCGGGGCGGACGGGGGCTTGCATGGTTACGGAGGCGCTGGCGGCCTGCAAACCAAAGCGTGGCTGCTCGAATTGGAAGGGGTTCGCTTGCCTGCAAACCGGGCCGAAACGGACAAGAACAACCCGGCTGATTAGCAACCGACCATATATTCCTTTGTTTGCCAAAACCCGGCACAATCCGTTTTCCGGGTTCATCCCCCCGTATCTCTGCTTTGACGTATAATCACAACTTATTCTTATTCGCGATCGGAGCATTCATGAAGCTTAGGAATTGGTTGTCGTTCGTTGCATTGGGGCTGATTTGGGGATCCGCTTTCATGTGGATAAAAATCGTCGTGCGGGAAATCAGCCCTTATATGCTGGTTACAGTGCGATTGTTCTTCGGGGTCGTCTTTTTGGGCGTGTATGTCTGGTTCAAGAAGCCTGTTCTGCCCCGTACACCGAAGGTCTGGGCTGTGCTGGCTGTGTTGGGGGCAACCAATATTGCCATTCCCTTTCTCTTTGTTTCGTGGGGGGAAGTTTATGTCGACTCTGCGGTGACGGCTATTTTACACAGTACGGTGCCTTTGTTCACAATGCTGATGGCACATTTCTTTCTTGATGATGATCGTGTGACGCTTCCCAGAGCAGCAGGTTTGTTTCTGGGATTTTTGGGAGTCATCGTATTGATGTGGCATGATCTCAGCCGGGGCGTGCACGCCAATTTGCTCGGAGAGGGGGCGATTCTGTTGGCAGCGCTTTCTTATGCAGGAAGTGCGGTTCTCATCAGGGTAAAGTTAAGGAATGTGGCACATCTGGTGCAGGCATTTTTCCCGATGCTGTGGGCAGAACTGCTGATGTGGGGTGGTGTTCCGCTTTTCAATGTGCCCGTGGTTCTCCCCAGGCTGAGGCTTACCTGGATTTCCGTTTTGTGGCTGGGGATGGTAAGTTCGGCTTTTGCCTATATTCTGTTTTTTCACTTGCTGCATGAAATCGGTCCAACCCGTACGACGATGATTACCTATATTTTCCCTGTGGTCGGGTTGGTGTTGGGGGCTGTTTTTCTGAACGAGACCGTAAGCTGGAATTTGTTCCTGGGTTCCGTTTTGGTTGTAAGCGGTATCGCACTGGTGAACAAGAATGTTAACGGGAATGGTAAAATCAGGGATGTGCAGGAAAACGGCTGAAAGGTTCGATGGCCGGGTTTCCTTTGCGTAGTTCAAGAAAACGAAATCATCTTTGAGGAGGCGGTTATGCCTGAAGCAGTAATCATCGATGCGGTGCGAACTCCAATTGGTAATTTCCGCGGTGGATTGGCGGCAGTACGTCCTGATGATTTGGCGGCGTTGGTGCTTAAAGCAATTGTCGAGCGTACGGGAGTCGATCCTGCGAGTGTCGAAGAGGTGTATCTGGGATGTGCCAACCAGGCCGGGGAGGATAACCGGAACGTGGCGCGTATGGCTACGCTGCTGGCAGATTTCCCTGTGGAGGTGGCGGCTGTAACTTTCAATCGTTTGTGTGCGTCCGGGTTGAATGCGGTCAATATGGCGTATCGTGCAATCAAGGTTGGAGAAGGGGATGTGTTCATTGCCGGTGGCGTCGAAAGTATGTCACGCGGCCCGTTTTCCGTTCCTAAACCGGAAATGGCTTATCCCTATGGAAACGTGACAATGTGGGATACGGCATTTGGCTGGCGTTACCCGCACCCGAAAATGGAAGCAATGTATAAAACCGAGGCGATGGGAGAAACTGCGGAAAACATCCAGCAGGAAACCGGCATTTCACGCGAGGAGCAGGATGCGTTTGCCTTACGCTCTCACCAAAGAGCGATTGCTGCAATCGATTCCGGGAAGTTTGCCGAAGAAATCGTGCCGGTAAGTGTTCCGAGGCGTAAAGGGGATCCGGTGATCATCGATACGGATGAGCGCCCTCGCCGGGATACCAGCATGGAGAAACTTGCCCGTCTGAGAGCGGCCTTCCGCAAAAACGGTACGGTAACCGCAGGCAATGCCTCCGGTTTGAACGATGGCGCAGCGGCGGTGTTACTGATGAGCGCAGAAAAAGCTGACGAATTGGGGTTGAAACCGATGGCACGGGTTGTCGCTTCTGCTGCTGCGGGGGTCAATCCGCGCACGATGGGGATGGGACCCGTCCCCGCCACGCGAAAAGCCTTGAAACGGGCGGGATTATCGCTGGATGAAATCGGATTGATCGAATTGAACGAAGCGTTTGCCGTGCAATCTTTGGCGGTGATGCAGAAGCTTGGAATGGATCCGGAAATTACCAACGTCAACGGCGGAGCGATTGCCCTTGGACATCCCTTGGGGTGCTCAGGTGCGCGTATTTTGACGACCCTTTTGCATGAAATGAAACGTCGTGCACCGCAAGAGAAACGCCCGTATTACGGGCTGGCTACGCTGTGTGTTGGTGTCGGGCAGGGTGAAGCCACGGTTGTCGAATGGTTAGGAGACTGAACCGGGGAGAAGGAGATTGCAATATGCAGGCATTGGTGACAGGATCTACCGGATTTCTTGGTTCTCATATTTGCCGGGTTTTGTTGGAAGCCGGGCATGAGGTGCGTGCTTTTCATCGTACTACCAGCAGGCTGACTTTGCTGGAAGGGATGGATATCGAGCATGCTGTCGGTGATTTGACTCAACCGGAGACGATACTTGCTGCCATGCAAGGCGTCGATGCGGTGTTTCATGCCGCTGCGAAAGTCGGTTATTGGCGCGATTCGCAGGGAATGATGGATGTCACCGTAGGAGGAACGCGGCATGTTCTCGAAGCAGCAGCAAAAACCGGCGTGAAACGTGTGGTGCATGTCAGTTCTGTGGCTGCTTTGGGGGTTCCTGAGGATGTGCATCGGATGCCGGGGATGAAACCGGGTTTGCTCGATGAAAACCATGCCTGGAATTACTCTCCGAGCAAATGGCAATATGGATATGCCAAACACCTTGCTGAACGCGAAGTGCAGCGGGCGGTGGCGAAGGGGCTGGATGTTGTCATTGTCAACCCGGCGGCAATTTATGGTGCGGGCGATATCAATCGCATCTCAGGAGATTTGATCGTTCAGGTTGTCAAGAGGCGCTTGCCTGTTGTCGTCCCCGGCGGCATGAACGTGGTGCATGTGCGGGATGTGGCAGAAGGGGTTCTTGCGGCTTTTCACAAGGGGAAGCGGGGAGAGCGTTATATCCTGGGGGGTGAAAACCTCTCGCTGATGGACCTGGTGAAAGTCGTTGCCGGTGTTACCGGGGTGGAGCCGCCGAAGTATCTTGCACCGGTGTGGTTGACCCGGAGACTGGCCGCTCCGGTAGATTTCCTGCGCAGGCTGGTTCCCGTGCCAATCAACGGGGAATTGCTGCGGTTTGCCGGACTGTATTTTTATTACGATACCGGAAAGGCGGAAACACAGTTGGAATTACGGGACAAACGTTCGGTATATCAGGCGATTCAGGATACGTATGACTGGTATCGGAAGCAAGGGGTGATTTAGCGGGCGGAGGATGCTGCCGGATGAGGTTTCTCTGTTCAGTCTGGCAAGGATTTTCAGGCTGAGGTCGAGCAGCATTTCTTCATCTTGTTCGCCGAATATTGCCCCGGGGGAAAAAGAGCTTGTCTGTGCGTTTTCCTGCCGATAGACAAAGTGTTCTTCCCGTTGCCGTCATGACCGGTGTTGTGCCTTTGTAATTGACCAAGCCGTTTGCCTGCGTGGCAGAACAGCCTGGTTGATAGAGACAGCCTCCCGCTGACGCAGTGCGGATGATGCCAGCAGAGGGCGGGGCGTTCGGGGGGAAAACCGGTTACGCTGCCTATTTACCTACTTACCTTTATTGGGCGGTTTGGGTGCGGGTTTGACTGCTCTGGTTTTGACTGCCTTGATTTCCGCTTCACTCATGGCGGGAATTGCCTGGGTTTGCTTAATCCCGAGGGCTTTGCGCTGGGCAGCGCGCCAGCTTTGCAGGCGTTCCCGGATTTCCTGCTCGTACCCCTGACTGGAAGGCGTGTAAAAGTAAGTTCCCAAAACGCCGTCAGGCAGGTACTGCTGGGGGAGAAAATGTTCACGGGATGCATGCGGGTATCGATACCCTTTGCCATGTCCCAGAGCGGAACGGTCACGGCTGGGGTCTTTGAGATGGTCGGGAACTTCGACAATACCTTGTTCTTCGATAAGTTTGAAAGCTTTGAAGTAGGCACCGGCCGAGTTCGATTTGGGAGCGGTCGCCAGATAGAGGGTGGCTTCCACGAGCGGGTAAATGCCTTCGGGAAGGCCGACGTAATCGAATGCTTGTGCAGCGGCATTGGCAACGACCAGCCCGAGCGGATCTGCCAGCCCGATATCTTCTCCGGCAAGGACGAGCAAGCGGCGCAGGATGAAACGCGGGTCTTCTCCTGCGTAGAGCATCTTTGCCAGCCAGTAAAGAGCAGCGTCCGGGTCGGAGCCGCGAATGGACTTGATGAAGGCGGAAATCGTATCATAGTGGGCGTCGCCATCTTTGTCGTAAAGTAAAGCGCGTTTCTGGATGGATTCCTGCGCGACATCGAGTGTGATGCGGATGACCCCTTTGGCGTCCGGTTTCGTGCTTTCTACAGCAAGTTCCAGAGCGTTGAGCGCGTTGCGGGCATCGCCGCCTGCCACACGGATGAGGTGGGCAATTGCATTTTCTTCCATACGGATTTGACGTTTCCCATAGCCGCGTTCGGGGTCTTCAAGTGCTCTTTCGAGAATGGTGCGGATGGCATCATCACCGAGCGGTCTGAGTTGGAACACACGCGAGCGTGAAACCAGCGCGCCAATTACTTCGAAATAGGGGTTTTCAGTCGTCGCACCAATCAGGGTGATTTCCCCGTTTTCCACATGCGGCAGCAAAGCATCCTGCTGAGCTTTGTTCCAGCGGTGGACTTCGTCTACGAACAAGGTGGTTTTTTTGTGGTAGAGAATACGGCGTTCTTTGGCGTCTTTGACTACCTGGCGGAACTCCGCTTTACCGGCAAGCACTGCGGAGAGCGTCTCGAAGTGCGAACGGGTTTGGTTGGCAATCACCATTGCCAGGGTTGTTTTACCGGTACCCGGAGGTCCCCAAAGGATGATGGAGGAAAACAAGCGGTCAGCTTCGATTGCCCGGCGAAGCAGACGGCCTTTTCCAATGATATGTTCCTGCCCGACGAATTCGTCCAGGGTGCGCGGGCGCATTCGGGCCGCCAGCGGGGCTTGCCGGTTGATTTCTTTTTGCGATGCATGTTCGAAAAGGTCCATGATGAGTTATTGTACCAATGAATCAGTGTTGCGTAACGAGCCGGTTGTCTAGCGGATATGAAGAAGGAAACATTCGGGTGAAAAAAGATTGCGGTTTTCAAAATATGTTACCATAGGCATTGCAAAACAAGATGAACACTGGAAATGACGGGATAATTTGTTATGGATGAAACAATGAGCTTTGCCCCTTTGCTTTTGGTTGTATTGTTGGCTTTCCTTGTGCCTATTTTCCTGTCGAGAATCAGCCGGCTGGGCATCCCTATTGTCGTGGGGGAGATTCTCATCGGAATTCTTGTCGGGCGCAGCGGGCTGGGATGGGTCAATCAACATGACCCTTTGCTGGATTTATTATCTGAATTCGGCTTTGTCTTTTTGATGTTCCTGTCGGGCATGGAAATCGATTTTTCGGCAATCGGGCTGCCGCGTGCGGGTGACGGCAACGGGGAGAAGAAACGAAGATGGGGCCCCTTGCCTTTGGGCAGTATTGTGTTCGCAGCGACGCTGGCGCTTTCCGTGATGATCAGTTTCGTGATTTTCCGCTTGGGTTTGATCCGGGATCCCTGGATGATGGCATTGATTCTGTCGACGACGTCGCTCGGAGTTGTCGTACCGGTCTTGAAAGAACGCGGGTTGAGCGGCGGGCGTTATGGGCAAACGCTGCTTGTTTCTGCTCTGGTGGCGGATTTTGTTACCATGCTGCTGATTACCGTGGTGGTTGCCGCTTTGTCCCGCGGCCTTACGTTGGATATTTTGTTGATTAGTGTCTTGTTTTTGGCGTTTTTTGTCTTCTACCGTTTCGGGAAGGTGTTTTTCAATCAAATACCTTCCGTAAGGAAACTGATGGATGAGTTGAGCCATGCCACGGCACAAATCAAAGTGCGGGCGGCTTTTACGTTGATGCTTGGCTTTGTTGTGCTTTCCGAGGTGCTCGGTACGGAAATCATCCTCGGGGCGTTTTTGGCAGGCGCTGTGATTGCCCTGTTGAAAACGAAGCGGGATGTCGAACTGGTTCATCAATTGGAAGCGGTCGGGTTCGGTTTCTTCATTCCGATTTTCTTCATCATGGTGGGGGTGGATTTCAATTTACGGGCTTTGCTGGCTTCTTCGGAAGCGCTGTTGCTGGTTCCGCTTTTGCTCATCGCTGCCGTGTTGGTGAAAATCCTGCCTGCGTTGTTCTTCCGCCTGTCATTCGGCTGGCGGGAGGCGCTTGGTGCGGGGGCATTGCTCTCGGCGCGGCTTTCCCTGATTATTGCGGCTTCTGCGATTGGTGTGCGCCTCAATGTAATCAGTGAATCGGTAAATTCAGCGATTATTCTGGTTGCTATTCTCTCGGTAATTATTGCTCCTTTGCTTTTCAACAAACTTGTGCCAAAAGTTGAGCAGCGCAGCAAACGGTATTTCATTGTGGTGGGGATTGGCCCGGTCGGGATACAGGTCGCTCGCCAATTGCGCAGTCATCAGGAAGAAGTGGTGATTTTCGATGTTCATGAAGACAGGATTGCGCGTGCCAAAGAATTAGGCTTCGATGCTTTTCTGGCACGTGTCGATCGTGATGATGAGATTACCGCACCGTATCTCGAAAATGCAAAAGCGCTGATTTGTGTTTATAACAATGTGGAAAACAGCTTTCGGGTATGTAATTATGTGCGCACGGCTTATGGGATCAAGAATGTGGTTGCCCGTGTCAATGTTCCGGGAGACGTAGCCCGCTATGAAGCGATTGGTGTCAAAACGATGAACCCGGCGATGGATCAATCGACGCTGCTTGTGCTGCTGGCACGCAACCCATCCGTTTATGAACTGCTGACAAGGACGGATGATGACAAGGAAATCCGTGAAGTCACTATCGGGAATCCGAATGTCATCGACCGCCCGTTGAGAACGCTGGAGCTGCCGGGCGATATCATTATCCTTGCAATTCGGCGGGACGGGGAATTAATGGTGCCTCACGGTAATACCAGGCTGAAGAACGGCGATCAGGTTACTTTGGCTGGTATGGAAGAATTTCTGGACGACGTGGGCAGGCTATTTCGTTGACTGCGGGTTTATCCTGTGGAGCAGCATTTGTAAGTGTGGTGCATCAAGCCGGTTTCTGCCGGTTTGTCTCAGGCTGTTGAGGTGGCTGAGCGGATGTGCTGACAGGTTCGGCGTGGATGATGATATGCTGCAAAGCGGGGATATGTTGGTACAGGTAACGCTCGATTTCTTCGATTCGATTGTGCACAATGGTCAGCGGTGTGGCTGCGTCCATACCCAGCAGCAGGATGATTCCAAGGTGTCCGTCCAGATGGTTCGTGGTAATTTCGATGATGGTAACTTCCCTGAAACGGGTGGAAAGAATTTCTTCGATACGCTTGCGAACCGTCGGATCCTGATTGGTTTCGGGGGAGAAGAGGGTTTTCGACAAGGGTTCCAGGTGGGTAATGACCCGGATGATTCTTTCCCACCGTTCCTTGACTCTGCGTTCGAATTCTTTGTCCAGTTTATGGGCTTCCCCCAGCGTTTTGTTTCCCGGTATTTCCAGGTGTAGTTCGACAATGTAACTGTTGTGTTCGTCGATGTGGACATGGAGATTGTGGTATCCCAGCCCCATGCTGTCAGCGACTTGCTTGAGTTCGATGGAGATACGGTCCCAGGGGTGGACGAGTTCCGGCGGCGCAGGCTCGATGTGTACCAAGACTTCCTTGATGTGGGGTATTTTGCTGGTCAATTGGTGTTCGATTTCCGAAGCGATGGCGTGTGCCTGAGCGGTACTCATTTCGGGGGCGACTTTGGCATGCAAATCGACAAAAGCGGAATCCGATGTGCCCCGCGAACGGATGTGATGTACATAGTATACGCCGGGGACGTTCAAGGCGATTTCGTAAATGTCGTCAGGGTCGGCTGCTTCGATATCGGCGAGCCATTCGGCAGCGTTTTTCAGAATCGAGAAGGCTGCTCGGAGAATGAAGAGGATGACCCCGGTGGCGGTAACGATATCCAGCCAGGGCAAACCAAACCAGATTCCGAGGAGTGAGAGAATGACGGAAGATGTTACGATCAAATCGGTTTTCGTGTCTGTGGCATCTGCCAGGAGGATGTCGGAATGGTATTTTTCCCCTGCTTTGGTTTCCATCAGGACGATGACGATGTTCACGGGCAGGGTGAGTGCCATGATGATCAATGCGGACAGGGAAAGTTCCGGGGTGCCGCCAACAAGAATGCGTCTGACAACGTTACTGCCGATTTCCCAGGCTGCGGCAAGCAGCAGCCCTCCGATAGCCAGGGCGCCCAGTGTTTCATAGCGCTGGTAGCCGTAGGGATGTTTTTCATCTGCCGGACGGGAAGCCAGGCGGATGGCTGCCAAACCAATCAGGTTCGAAGATGAATCAACCAGGGAGTGAAATCCGTCTGCTGTGACGGAGAGTGCTCCGGTGATGGTGCCGATAGTTATTTTTATTATCGTGATTGCAAGATTGGCAAACAAAACATACGTCAGGACGCGCCGGATTGCCGGGTAATTTTTCGGGGAATCGGTTTTGTTTTGTGCCATAGTCTGAATTATATATCGAACCGCTGAATAAACCAACAACGTTCCCGGATTGACGGTGTGTGTTATCCGGTTTCGGCGGTTTCTTTTTCTTTGACAAGATAAATTCCCGGAAGGCTGACCAGGGTTGTAATCCCTTTGATGATAACGTTGCTGGCAACAATCGACCAGACGACCGCATTTGGCATTGCTCCGCCAAAAGCCAGCCAGGCAAAAATCAGGCTGTCGACCGGTACACTGATAGTGTTGGAAACCAGTACCCGCAGCCACTGGAAACGTTTGGTTACACGCTCAACCCACAACCGGTAGCCTTCGGTGTCGATAAGCTCGGAAATCACCTCAGCCGCAATCGAAGCAAAGACAATCCGCCATACCGGCGAAAGTACCATGCGGAATTCTTGCTGAGGTCCCACGGCTTTGTCTGGCGGCAGGATGGAAGCAAGCCAAAACAGCCCCGCCATGACGATGTTGAGCACTGCGACGGTGATGATCAGCGCACGCGCAACGCGAATACCGGCGGTTTTGTGCACAAGATCACGCAGGGTGAAGGTAAAAGGATATACAAATGTGCCGGCATCTATCGAAAAACCGGCAAGGGTGATGATTCGCAGGCTGGCGATATCGGACATCATCTGAAAACCGGCATAAGCCGCGATGACAATTGCTGCTGAAACCATGTTTTAACCTCGATAATCACAAAATGTGCCCCTCGAGTTTCCCGTGGTATTTCTGTGCTGTTCAGTGGCTATGTTCGGGACGGGAACACCAGGGCAGTGAAGTTTACCCGATTTTCCTGAAAAACTCCAGCCCAGAAAGGCGGTGATAAGGTGGTGACATGCTTGATTCCCCTGATGAAACAAAGGAGATACCGGGAAGGTATCTCCGAAAAGGTGAATGGTTGTTAGCGGGTTGCTGCCCGGCGGGGAAGAGATGCCGTGTGAAATCAGCCGGCAGTACGCAGGATGTGGGTAACGATGGATGCGCCGCTGCCGCCAATGTTTTGCGCCATGCCGATATGGGCATCGGGAATTTGGGTTTTTCCGCACTCGCCGCGAAGCTGCTGTACGGTTTCCACAATTTGATACATCCCTGTGGCGCCGACGGGATGCCCGCGTGATTTCAGTCCGCCGCGGGTGTCAATCGGGATGCGACCGGTAAGCGTGATTTCACCATCCAGCCCCAGACGGGGACCTTGCCCGGGCTCGGCAAACCCGCATGCTTCCAGTGACAGGGCAGCCATGATCGAAAAGGCATCGTGGAGTTCGAAGAAGTCAATGTCTTCAGGCCCGACGGCGGCTTGCGCATAAGCACGTTTTACGGATTTTTCTGCGGCGGAAAGCCAAAGGGGATTTTTGCGGTCATGGATGGCGAGAGTATCGGTGGCAAAAGCGGAGCCGGCAACGATGATTTTCGGTTTTCCGGGCAGAGAGACGACTTTATCGGCAGGCACGAGTAAAACGGCGGCAGCACCATCCCCAATCGGGGATGAATCGAGAATATTAATCGGGCTGGCAATCATGCGTGCTTTTTCGTAGTCTTCTCTGGTGATGGGCATGTGCAAGCGCGCATTGGGATTTGCCAGTGCGTTTTGGTGGGCGTTGATTGGGAAGGGGGCAAAATCTTCATGGCTCCAGCCATATTCGTATAGGTAGCGGCGCATTATCAAGGCGTTCAGACCGACAAAGGAAAGCCCGTGGATGATTTCCCAATCGGCATCTGCGGCGGTTGCCAGGCCGGAGGTGGTTGCTTTTGGCAGGGAGTCGGTCATTTTTTCCACACCGACTACCAAAGCGGTCTCGATTTCACCGGATGCGACTGCCATCAACCCTGTGCGGAATGCTGCTGCGCCGGAACTGCATGCGGATTCGATTTTCATCGCTTCTGCGCCGCGCAACCCGACCCAATCGGCAATCAGAGTGCCGATGTGTTCCTGCTTTTCGAGGATACCGGAAAGCATATTCCCTGCAAAGATTGCTTCTGCGGATTTGACCCCGGCATCCAGCAAAGCTGCCAGAACAGCCTCCCCGGCCAGTTCGACCAGGCTTTTATCCCAGTGTTCGGATACTGGTGTCTGTCCGATCCCTAATATGGCGACTTCTTGCATGGATTATTATCCGTTTCTCTATTTGTGATTTGATTGGTGTACATCTCTTTGTATTAAAACGGTTTTCTCTCTCAGAAACTATCAATCCGGGATTTCCGGTTAGCGGATGAACAAGGCTGCCAGATTGCTCAGCATAAAAACAAAGATGAACCCCCAGGTGAGCAGCGTATTGTGCTGCGGGTAAGTGATGATCAAGCCGAGAGAAGCGGTAATCATTCCCAGAAAGACGATCAAATGAAATTTGAATTTATTCTTGTTTCGTTGGTTTTTGGCTGTTTGTTTCATGGCGGAATTAGTCTTTGTGCGTTTTTGTTGCAATTGGGAAGAGAAAGGTGCGGTTCTCTTCTTCGTCATTGGCGTGGCGGGCTTTCCCGCTCCATGCGTCGATATCGATGCGAATTACGGCAACGGTTGCCAGATTGTCTTCTGTCAGAGGCTGGTAATCTTTTCCCGGTTCGAGATGCGGAGCGTACTTTTTCAGCAACAATTGTAATGCATGCCGGATTTGCCCGGGTTGGCTGATGATTTCAGCCCGACCGAACAGCACGACACTGCGATATTCCACCGAAAAACTGCATGCCTTGCCGGCAGAGATCAGGCGCCCCATTTCGCTCACCGAAAAGCATACCCGCGGGTTGTGCATCAGGTTTTGGAAGGTGCGGCCTGCTTTGGCGCCGTGAAGATAAAGCGCATGGGTGTCTTCATCGTAGATGAAATTTCTGGCAACGAGGTAAGGCTGCCCGCCGGCTTCTGTGGCAAGCGTGCCGTAAGGAGCCTTGTGCAGAAAGTCCCTGATCCAAAGGTCATCTTGTGCCCGTTGGCTTTTTCTGATTTTGGAGCGTTCCGGTTGTTGATTCATTAGCGTGCTCCTTCCTGTGATTTGGCATCCGAAAGCCGGGTGACGGGGAATTTGTCGCTACGAGAAAATTGCCGTGGCTATGAGCGCAAGCGCACTCATCAGAAGAATGAGTGTTCCGGTATAGGCAAACATCTTGCGCATCACGTCCCCTTCCTTGCCGGCCATCCCGGCAGTGGAAGCGCCGACGACGACTTTGGTGGGGGCGATTACCGAGCCAAGTGCGCCGCCTGCGGTTTGTGCAGCGAGGATGAGCGCTACCGGGTAGGCAAGCAGTTCGGCAGTGCGCATTTGCAGAGCGGCAAAGACGACGTTGGAATTGGTGTTGCTTCCGGTCATGAATGCACCCAAAGCACCTATCCAGGGGGCAATGACGGGGAACGCACGTCCCATACTCCCGGCAAGGCCGCGTGCGAGGGTATCGGTCATCCCCGCGTGCTGCATGACGACAGCCATGGCAACCATCGAGGCGATTCCTACGCTGGATGAAATCACTTTGCGGAGGGTGCCGGTGAGAATCTGCCTGCCTGCTCCGGGACGATAAAGCCCGGCTTTTCGATAGACGAGAAATGCCAGCAATGAAGCGCAGGCGAGAATGGTGCCGGCGTGGCGGAAAAGCGGAATTTTACGCCCCAAACCCGCTGCTGTGGTGTACCCCAACGATGTGGTTACCGCGGGGAAAGGAACCTGAATGACGTAGAAACTCAGGGCATGTTTGACCGGAGGAATCAGTTGAATGCCAAGCGTAATGACAATCAGGATGGCATAACCGGAAAGCGCAATGAGCAGCGGACGGGTTTCGAAGCCATCTTGCCGGTCAGGCTCGCCATGGTATTTGCGCGCCAGGGGAAGTGCAACGATAAGGCCGGCAAGCCCGCCGAGAAACGAGCCGATATTCCACAATCCGGATGTGGCGGCAAGGAATTGGACGCTTGCCATGACGATACCAAGGATGACCGCGGGAATGGCAAGGCGGCGTAACGTACGCCAACCGCCGGCAGCGTGTGCAACGAGAAGCCCCGCAGCGATCCCCGCAATGCCGAGGAAAATAGCCGCAGGGGATGCCAGGGTTTGCCATTCCAGGCCGGTGGCAGCCATCAGCGCCTGGAAAGATGAACCGAGAGAGCCAAAGGTTACCGCCCACGAATGTCCTACGGAGGGGATGACTACCGCGGAGAGCGGCGTGAAACCCAACCCGACCAAAATAGGTGCGATCACTGCCACGGGTACTCCAAAGCCGCCGACTCCTTGCAGGAAGGAAGCGAATACCCACCCGATGACCAGTGCCTGCATGCCCCGGTCTGCAGTCAGGTAGGGGAGTGCTTTGCCAATTGTACGGATAGCACCGGCTTCATCGGCGACGCGAAAGAGAAGGAAGGCTGCCCAAATGATCATCAGCACGTCAACCGTGAGCAACAGCGCTTTGCCGTGCGCAACAGCGAGGACTTCTCCGGTGCTGCCGAACACGAAAACGGCGATGATCAGGGCACTGATATAACCGGCAGCACCGGCCCTTGATGCTCCCCAATGGAAACCGACCATTAGGGCAAGAATGATGGCAATCGGAACGAAGGCAAAAAGGAACATGCGTTTTGGGTCAGGTCGTTTTTATCTTGTCGGAAGGAAAACCGGGTGGAACACCCGGCTTGTTCATCCTTCGGTTGGCAGCCGGTTGATATGCTGCGGCTGCTGTATCAATGGGGTGTTGTCTCGCCGGAAAGATTGCTGTTTTTTCGGATGCGTCCTCTGGTGTATAGAAAGATCAACCCGACACCAATAGCCAGGGTGGGGATGATAATCAAACCGGCTTCGGGCCCAAACGCACCACCCGTCCATGCAGCGGGGCCGTCGTTGGTTTGCTGGATGACGCGGAACATATCGATGCCGCTGACCGGGAAGCCGAAAATCGTCCCTTCGAACAGGTTCCAGCCGAAATGCAGCCCGATGGGAAGCCAAAGCTGCCGTGTGCGTATGTAACCGAACGCCAGAAAGATACCGGCAAGCACCAGGGCAAGGACGGCGGTATACGACGCATTGGGGTTTCCGGCATGCCCCACGGCAAAAAAGGCGGAAGAGAGTAACAAAGCCCAAAAGACATTCGTCCCGTCTTCGATGTTTTGAAACCAATACCCTCTGGCGAGCAGTTCTTCGTTCCAGGCAACGATTAGAAAGATGATGACATAAAGGGCGATGTTCGAGAGGACTACCTGCCAGGATACTTTGCTCCAGGCGAAGGCTTCGAAGTGCAGCCAGCCAAGTGCCCATTCCGCGACAAAAACCATTCCCATGAGCAAAGCGGAAATCACCGTGCCGATGGCAAAGTCTTTCAATGCCATACGCCCAAGCTTGAAGCCAAGGCTCGTGAAGCTGCGTTTGTCGATGAATCGGCGGGCAATCCAGACGGCACTCGTTGTTGCTACGGCAGCAATGAGCTGGGAGGTCAATAAAGGATTGCCGGTATACCAAAATAATATCATCCCGACGAACAAGCCGGCGGGTATGGCTACCAGGAGAAGTATGATGGTTTGTACCAGCAGGCGCCAGAAGGCGCGCAGTCGTTTTTCTTCCGGAGAGAGGAAAATGACCGCAAACAAAGGACGTTTTTCGTGAGTTGTATTTTTCATAAGTTTTTTTGCCTATTTCAGGTAGATGTGTTGTGGATCGAGTTCTTCCCGCAGGATGCGTAACTCGTCTTCATGCGGGGGCTCGGTCGTTTTTATATTTCGGGAAATTTTAATCTCCCAACCGGTATTCTCTTTGACTTGCTCGACAGTCTTTCCGGGGTGCAGGGCGGTCAGGGTCAGTTCTCCGTTTTCATCCGGTTCAAGAAAACCGAGGTCGGTAACGACCAGGGCGGGACCGCTTCCGCGTACTCCTGATGCTTCCCGCTCGGCGCGCCCGCCGAGAAAACCCGCCGAGGTGCGGAAATCGACTTTTTCCGGAAAGCGTCTCTTTTGGTGTGGGGTGATGATGTAACAGCGGTTTGCCCAGGCGGCAATTTCCATCGAACCGCCCGACCCGGGAAGGCGCACTTTGGGGGATGTATACTCGCCGATGACGGTGGCGTTGATGTTGCAAAATCGGTCGATTTGGGCGCCGCCGAGAAAGCCGACATCGACATTTCCCCGCTGGAGATAGAGCGAAAAGATATCATACATGCTGCATACGGAAATGGCACCGCTGACCAGAGTCGGGTCACCGATGGAGAGCGGCAGGCGCGAGGGTTGCGCGCCGATGACGCCCGCTTCGTAAATCATGACCAGGTTGGGGGCGTGTGTGCGGCGGGCGAGATTGCAAGCCAGGTTCGGCAGCCCGACGCCGACAAAGACGACATCGCCATCCCGCAGCAAGCGGGCAGCATTGATGGTTAGTAATTCTGCTGATGAATAGTTGTTTTCAGTCATTGTTTCATTCTCTATACGTAATTTCCTGTCTTTGGGTCGCAGCTGTTCCCGGCTTCAATTATCACCGGAAAGGGAGCCGGTGTCGAGGAACTTGTTGGTATCGCGGGCAATGCGTTCCGGCTGTTCGAGCGGAAGCAAATGGGTGCTTTCGGAATAGCTTGCCAGTGTAATTGCAGGTGCCCTGCGGCGGACAAGTTTCGCTGATTCAAGCCAAAACGCATTCGAGTTGCTGCTGTATAAAATCAGGGTTGGAATTCGAAAATGGTGCAGTCGTTTCCAGATGAAAGCGTCTTTCAGCATACTCGTGGCGTAAATCCTTGCTTCCCATTCCGGCGGGTAATTCAGAACAGCGTGCCCGTCCCCGTTGATTTTCGTGATGGATTTGATGACAATACGCAGGTTTTCGTCCGTGATGTAACGAAAGACGGGTTTCCTGCGATAGGATTCGAAGATAGCTTCGCGGTTCGGGTAAATGCGCCTGCGGCGGCGTGCCTGCTTTGCCAATGGATGGAGCCTGGTGTTCAGCCCTGCCCAGGCTGCGATTTTCCAAAACCTGCCAATCCGCGGCGGAAAGAGTACCGGATCATAAAGTACCAGCGTCCTGAACCGCTCCGGTTTTTGCATGGCGGCGAGGAGTGTAATCGTCGCTCCAATGGAATGCCCGACTCCGATGACCGGCGTTTTCGGAAATTCATCGAGAAAAGTCAGCAGATCTTCGGCAAAGGGCATCCAATTCCGGATTTCTTCCGGCCGGGATGATGCCCATAGCGGGCGCATGTGTGCGGCAACGATGTGGTATTTGCCGGCAAGCTTTTTCAGCAAGGGCGCATAAGCGCCGGGGTGGTATCCGTTTGCGTGGGCAAAATGAAGCGGATAGCCTCTTTTGCTGAATTCGGTGCGAGGAATTGTCATTGGTATCGGCAAGTCGAACCGGGTTAGTATTGCCCGTAATTAATCGGGTGGCTCATGCGTTGGGGAACGCTCAGGCGGTTGTGGACGTCTTTTCCGAGTTTTTCCCAATACTGTTGGCGGTCCTGAACGCCGTATACCCATTCGTCCAGGTAGGATTTTAGTGTTTCGGGTGACTTGCTGATTTTGTCCCAGGCGAGGTAGAAGGCATTATCCCGGTCGTAATAGCCCTGAGTATAAGAAGGATGTGCGCAAAAGGGGACATGGCATACGGCATCGACGATGAAACCGGGAATAATCGTGCGGTTGGGGTCAGCGCGAATGATGGTTTCTTCCACGATTTCTTCTGCGGTGAGGATGACATGCCTGGCGGCAAATGCCGCTTCACGCTGTTCGCCAATGATGCCCCAAATTTGGGCGTTGCCTTGTGCGTCTGCCCGCTGGGCGTGGACGATGGCGACATCCGGGGTCAGGGCGGGGACGACAATCACTTCTTTGCCGCTGTACGGGTCTTTGACCGTGCGATAGTTTGGGTTGGCGCGTGCCAGGTCGCCGGCAGCAGTCGGGTTCATCGGCATGAAAGGCAATCCTGTGGCACCGGCTTGCAGGCGGGAAATCATGCTGAAATGGGAGTATTCTTCCCATGCCAATGCTCCTGATTCAATAGCTGCCCGAGTGGCGCGGAGAGAGCCTACCCCCGGATTTCCCATATAGGAAAAAATCACTTTGCGGGCGCATCCGGCGGCAACGAGCTGGTCGTAAATCAGGTCAGGGGTTGCTCTGGCAAGCACAAGATTTTTCCTGTTTTGCCGGATGATTTCGTGCCCGGCTGCAAAGGGAATCAGGTGGGTGAAGCCGGCAGCGTAAATGGTATCTCCGTCGTGAACGAAATTTGAAATAGCCGTGGATAAGGATTGTAGTTTTGTCATAAGGTTTGGACGAGATGATTCGATTATGAGTGGTGCGTTTGATTTTCTTCTTCCTGATTGTTTTCCTGGTCTTTTTTGAGTTTTGCCTGAAGATGGCGTAGTGTGCGAAACCGTCGGTTTGCTTCTTCTGACTGAGCGGATGATGGTTTGTGAAGAAGAAGCCAGCCGCCCAATACCGTGCAGCACAAGCCGAAGAGAACGACGGTAAAGGGAAGCCTTGCTGCGGATGCCCCGAAGTAGGTTACAAGGAAGACCAAAATGCCCACCAAAAGGAGGAAGGCACCGAATTTTGTTTTCATGTTTGTTTCTTTTGGTTTTGGGGGCGGATGATACCGCCCCCGTATGCTTGAAACATAATGGTTAGTCAACCAGGGTCTGGATTTGTTCGTGCATGTATAGTTGCAGGTAGTAATGACCGCCAGCGTTCTTCCCGCTGGAGCCTGAGCCTTTCCATCCACCGAAGGGCTGGAATCCGGGCCATGCGCCTGTCGTTGCTCCCTGAGGACGGTTTGCGTAGTTTACACCTGCCTGAATATGATCGAAGTACCACCTGACTTCTTCTTTGCTGCCATAGAAACCGGAGGTAAGCCCGTAATCGACATCGTTTGCCAGTTTCATGGCTTCTTCGAGGCTGTTCACTTTATGGATCATCGTGATTGGCAGGAACATTTCGTATTTCCACAAACGGTGTTCGATGGGCACATCGACGACAATCGTCGGTTCGCAGAAGTATCCTTTGGCAAACTCGCCGTCCGTGAGCACATTGCCGCCGGTTAGTACTTTGCCTGCTTCGAATAACTCTTTCGTAAATTCCTGATAGTCACGATACGATGATTTGTTGACGACAGGCCCAAGGTAGACACTGCGGTCTGTGGGGTCGCCGATGGCAAGTTTCTTTGTCAGGGCAACGACACGTTCGACAACGGCATCATACAAAGGTTCCTCGATGAAAACACGGGAGCAAGCGGAGCACTTTTGCCCTTGCAAACCGAAGGCAGAGCGAACGATTCCAATGGCAGCCCGTTCGACATCCGCATTGCGGGAAACGATTGCGGGGTTTTTGCCGCCAAGTTCGAGGATCGTCGGGCGGACGTAATTGCGCTGGGCGAAATGCCTGAAAATACCCATCCCGATGTCGTAAGAACCGGTGAAGGTCAAGCCGTCTACTTCTTCGTTTTCGATGAGTGCTTTGCCAATCACACTGCCGGAACCGGTTACATAGTTCATCACACCGTCAGGAACGCCGGCATCCCGGAAGCATTCAGCCAGCAGGCGGACTGTCCAGGGGGTATCCGATGCGGGTTTCATCACTACGGTGTTCCCGGCGACGAGTGCGGCACCGGCAGGCCCGCCGGTGAGTGCGGTGGGAAAATTGAAGGGGCTGATGACCAGCCAAACGCCATACGGACGCAGTACCGAATAATTCGTGGCTGTGTATCCAACCAGGGGATCTTTGCCCATTTCTACGATAAAGCCGTTGTTCTTTTCCATTTGATAGCAAGAGTAACGGATAAGTTCGGCGGTTTCTGCCGCATCTCCCAGGGATTCCATGCGGTTTTTACCGACTTCCAGCGCCATTGCTGCACCGATTTCGAAAATTCTTTTGTCGATAAGGTCGGCAGCTTTGCGTAGAATAGCGATTCTTTCTTTGTAATCCTTGTGGCTCCATGCAGGAAAGGCAGCTCTTGCTGCTGCAATGGCTTTGTTTGCATCTTCTGCTGTGCCTTTTTGGAACACACCAAGAACTTGTTCCGTATTGGCCGGATTGGTACTTTTGAACTTGTCCTCTGCAAAGCATTCTTTGCCATTGATAATCATGCCATATTCCTGACCGAGAGATGCTTTGACCTTTGCAAGTGCTTCTTCAAAACGGGTGTGCAGCTCTTCCGGGGGATTGAACATGGTCGCGTAAGTAAGTTTGAAATCGCTCATTCAACCAACCTCCTGTTTTATTTGTGTTTCCCGATTTTAACCGTGTATTTGCAAACGGGGGTTTTCATTAATACCGGTTTGCTTGCATATTGTAGCCCATGCGTGCCTTCCCGTCAAAAAGAATATGACGTTCATACTATTTTGCGCGTGATAAGATTGTGCCAGAACGTGATATTCAGGAAAATGCTATGGATTTGGCTACATTCAAGCGGTTGTTTACCCAAACCGGGCAGGAAGCCTTGCAAGCTGCATGGGCGCTTTCACCTGTGGAAACGGATTTTTTGCAGAATTACCAGCGTTTGTGCAAATCGTTTCCAGCTGATCTGGCGCGTGCATCTTTGGAAACTGCTATCTTAAGGAAAGGAGCGCAAAAGAAGTTCCCCGAAGCGGAGAAGATGTTCTTTACCCGCGAAGCTTTGGAGCAGGCATCTTCGCATCTTGTTGCCGGGTACCGCGCCGAACGCTACCGCCATCAGCGGCGTATTCTGGACTTGGGGTGTTCTGTGGGGAGTGATTTGTTGGCGATGGCGCGGTATGCCCCGGTGATCGGGGTCGACCGGGATCGTTTGCGGTTGACGATGGCGCATGCCAATGCGCAGGCTTTGAACCTCCCGGCTGCTTTTGTTCAGGCTGATTTGAGATCACCGCTGGCTTTTTCCGGTGTTCCGGCTGTATTTTTCGACCCGGCACGGCGGAAGAATGGCAGGCGGGTGTTTTCGGTTTCCCGTTACGCCCCTCCTTTGCAGGTTGTCGATGATTGGATTGACTTGTTCCCCGCTGTTGGCGTCAAGATTTCTCCCGGGGTCGATTTGAACGAAATTGCTTCTTATGATGCGGAGATTGAATTCATTTCTGTCAACGGGAACTTAAAGGAATGTGTCTTGTGGTTTGGGGAGCTGAAAACGGCACGATACCGGGCAACACTGCTCCCCGGTGGAGAGAGCCTGAGCCTGAAAGAGGGGGTTGCCTCCCCGCTGCCGGTTAGCGAACCGGGGGTGTATCTTTACGAACCCGACCCGGCTGTCATTCGTTCCGGGTTGATTTCGGTTCTGGGGGAGCAGCTGGATGCTTTCCTGCTTGATCCGAGGATTGCGTATTTGTCGGGAAACCGGTATGTGAAAACCGCTTATGCCCGTGTGTGGCAAATCGAGGATTGGTTTCCGTTCCGGCTCAAGCAGCTGCGCCGGTATTTGCGGGAGCGGGGTATCGGGCATGTGATTGTCAAAAAGCGGGGTTCTCCCATCGAGCCCGATTTGCTAATCCGCCGCTTGCGTCTGCAAGGGGAGAAGACCCGAACCCTGTTCCTGACACGGCTGGGCAGAAACCCTGTGGTGCTGGTTACGATCCCGCTTGCTGAATCAGCTTCTGACGGTGTGTTGGCAGGGATGCCAGACGGTGACAGGAGCTAACTTTTGAAAACCGGCAAATGACCCAACGCGATGATGTCTTTCCATTGCTCTGCATCCCCTTCGGTGAGGATGGCGGCAGAAGCAGCGACTTCCGCACCGGCTTTTTCGACGATTTGTTTCATGCCTTTTAATGTCGAACCTGTGCTGATGACATCATCGACCAGCAAGGCTTTCTTGCCTTCGAGGAGTTTGCGGTCTTTTTCATCCAGATACAGGTATTGGGGATGACCGGTTGTGATGGAGATTGTTTCCGTCTCGATGGTGTTTCCCATATATGAGCGGTATTTTTTGCGCAGGATGATGTAGGGTTTGCCGGTAAGTAGGGAAAGGGCATATGCCAACGGGATGCTTTTGGCTTCCGCAGTGATGATCAAATCGTAATCGATGTCGTTCAGTTTTTCGTCAAGTGCCCGGGCGCTGGCTTGTACCAGTTCGGTATCGCCCAGGATGTTGAGAATGGCGATACGGATGCCCGGCTGTACTTCGAAGAGGGGTAATTCTCGGGAGAGACCGGCGATTTTGATTGAATAGGTGTTTCGGGGAGTCATGTTTTTCTCCTTTGGAAGGGTATCGATGCAGGGTTAGCTCGAAAGATAGTCTCTGAGCGGTCTGCTTCGTGTGGGGTGGCGAAGTTTTCTCAATGCCTTGGCTTCGATTTGGCGGATGCGTTCGCGGGTTACGTCGAAATAAGCCCCGACTTCTTCGAGGGTATGGTCTTTACCGTCCAGCAAACCAAAGCGCAATTCCAGAACCTGACGTTCACGTTCGGAAAGCACAGCAAGAGCGTTGCGCACTTGTTCGCGGAGCATTTCGCGTGCTGCGGCATCCATAGGCGCCAGGGCGCTTTCGTCTTCGATGAAGTCGCCCAGTTGGCTGTTGTCTTCTTTCCCGACGGGGCTGTCAAGGGAAACGGGTTCCTCGGCTATTCGCAAAGTGTTGATCACTCTGGATGCTGCCCGCCGCAGCCGGCGTTTGACATCCGGCGGAACCGGAGTGCCGGCTTTGTCGGCTTGTTTGATAATCTTGACATCGCTCTCGTTGAGAAAACCGGCTTCGAGGGCAAGTTCTTCATAGGTGGGGTTGCGCCCGAATTTCTGCGTGAGCTCGCGCTGCAAGCTGACCAGTTTGTTGATCGTTTCGAAAACATGCACGGGAATGCGGATTGTGCGTGCCTGGTCGGCTATCGAACGGCTGATGGATTGCCGAATCCACCATGTGGCGTAGGTGCTGAATTTGTAGCCGCGGGTCGGGTCGAATTTGGAAACGGCTTTTAACAGACCGATGTTTCCTTCTTGTATCAGGTCCAGAAAATTACTACCCCTGCCAACATACCGCTTGGCAATGCTGACGACCAACCGTAAGTTGGCACGTATGATGGCGTCGTAAGCTTCGCGGGATAGCTGGCGGAGAGTCAGCAGTTCTTCATGCAGTACCGCATCGGATGGCAGGTAACGGGTGAATGTGTGGCGGGACGGAAACGTTCCCTTTTTCTTGTAATAATTTTCGAGTTTGGTGCGGGTTGATTCGGGCATGGCATACAGCGAAGCGAAAACGATGAAGGCATTTTTTGCGACACCATCCCAAAAGGTATCTTTCCCCCAAAGGCCGTTATCCAGATAGCCGCGCAAATAGGACGGGAAGTCACATTTCCAGGTTGTGCGCAGCATGCGGGCTTCGGGGATAATCATCAGCAGGTCGGGGAGGTTGAAGTTCAGGCGTTTGGTGTCTTCGCCGACACGTTTCCACGCGGTTTTCATTTCTTCGTAAAGTGCCCTGAACAGCCCGCTTTCCGAGCCATCTCCGCGCAGTGCAAGGGGATGCTGGGTTTTGAGCATTTCCAGATGGCGGATGGTATATATCCGTGTGGCAAGCCAAAATTCGTGGTCGATTTTGAGCAGTTCGATAGCGCCGATGTCTTTCAAATACAGGTGCACCGGATCATCACTGACCTGTGCCAGAATGGCAGATTCAGGAACGGTTTCTTCTGCTGCTTTTTTTGTTTCGGCGGTTACCCTGGCTTTTTCGGTTTTCAGGTTCTCGTCGATGTCCTTCTCAGGAAGGGGTTCGCTAATTTGGGTGAGGACTTGTTCGACGTCATCAAGCGCCAGTTTGTCGTTCATATCGAACAAACCCGTTTCCAGGTTTTTCATTTCTTCGTTTGGGGGATGCGCGGAAGTTACTTCTTTCGTCATCGCTTTTTGCCGGATCCTAAGTGGACTTGTGCTTGTTGGTGATGTGTTCGTAGGCAGATTGGAGTCGGTTGAGCATGAACATGTATTCGGCGGTTGTTTTCTGATATTCCGAGGCTTTTAAATCACCTTTTTCCTGGGCTTCGAGTTGCAGGAAGTGCAGATATTGAAACTGTTGTTTTAAATATTCTTCCCGGAGTTTGATTATAGCGCGAATTAGGTCGGATAACAGCTCTTTTTCTTCCAAATTATATTTGGCGGTTAGTGCGAGAATTGAGTCTGCGATACTGATGAGTGGTTCTTCAAGGTTGTTTTGAACGAAATCGAGCGGCTCCGTTTGGTTTTGCCGTGTGGATTTTCGAATCAGGCGGAAAATGGCTTGGTGTGTGCTGTCCTGAAAGTCCTTTACGGAAATTTGCTCCAGACCGGCTTCGCGCAGCTTACGGTTGACATAATAGATATTTTCCGGTTGGCGCATGAGGATACTCAGGAAAAAGTTTGCACGCAGGCTGCCTGAAGCCCGGGGTGTTTCTGTCTTGGCAGCCGGCTGGCTTTTGCGGCGTTTTTCGATGGGGGGGCGTTTTACCGTGCGGGTGTGCGTCCGGACGACAGTACGCTGGAGTGTGTTTTCGTCGATGTGCAGCAAGCGAGCCAAACGCTGCCGGTAAGTATCTCTTTCGATGGCGTTCGGAATGTCTTCGATAAGGGGCAGTACGGTTTCGGCAATTTGACTTTTGACTTTGGCATCGTCGATATTCTTTCCGGCTGTCAGGGTTTCCATGACATGGACGACAATTGGCTTGGCACCTTCGATCAGGGATTTCCATTCATCGGGGTTGCGGAGAACGACCTCGTCCGGATCAAGCCCTTCCGGCAGTGTGGTCACGCGGATATCGGCGTTCAGGCGTGCTTCATAGCGGAGAAGACCGCGGGGGTCGAAGGCAGGCTCGATTGTGTGGTCGAGGCTTTCGCGGGCGATTTCGATCCCGCGCAGGACGGCTTTATCACCGGCGGCATCCGGATCCATTGCCAGCACCATCCGGCGGGAGTAGCGTTTGAGCTGCCGGAATTGTTGTTCCGTGAGTGCTGTGCCCATAGGAGAAACGACATTGGTGAACCCGCACTGATGCGGCAGGATGACATCGAAGTATCCTTCCACAATGATGACCCTGTCTTCGCTGCGAATTGACTTGCGTGCGCGGTCAAGTCCGTAGAGCAGGCTGCTTTTGTCGAAGAGCGCAGTTTGCGGTGAGTTGAGAAACTTCGGCTGGTCGTTCGGGTCGAGGATACGGGCGCCGAACCCCGTCATTTTGCCGCTGGCATCCCGAATGGGAATCATGATGCGGTTGCGGAAGCGATCGTAAATCGAGCCGTCATCCCGCTGGCTGACAAGCCCTGCGCCTACCAGGTCTTCGATGGTATACCCGCTTTCCCGGAAGTGGTCTGTGGCATGATTCCAGCCGGCGGGGGCGTACCCGAGGCCAAAAAGCTCGATGGTTTCGCTGGTCAGGCCGCGTTTTTCTTTCAGGTAGGTCAAAGCGGATTTCCCGGCGGCGGTATTGAACAAATAATGGCGGTAGTATGAAAGTGCGTCTTCCAGCAGAATACGCAGCCTTTCGTTTTTTTCTTCTTTCTCTTTTTCCTGCGGGGTTGCCTGCCGCAGGACGACACCGGCTTTTTGCGCCAGAACTTGTAGTGCTTCGGGAAAATCCATCCCCTCTTTTTTCATGACGAACTTGAAAATATCCCCGCCTTCGTTGCATTCCCCGAAACAACGCCACGTGCCCGTATCAGGAAAGACGACGAAAGCCGGGGTGCGCGTGTTGGCATGGAAGGGGCAGAATCCCAAATAATTCTTCCCTGATTTGCGCAGCTGGACGCTCTCTCCGACCAAATCGACGATGTCTATGCGTGCCTTGATTTCATCAATGGTGCTCATTTTTTCTCGAAAGTCCGCGTTGATGGATTGGTTATTGTTTGTTTGTCCATGTGATTTTGTTTGCCGGGACGATTGAATTATAGACTTGGTTGGTCAGATTGGCAATTGTACGGAAAGGATAGCTTTCGGAAAGTCTGTGCATGCCGGTTTGGTTTGTCCGAACCCGGCGAGACTGAACGGAAACCGTCATAAGGTATGGCGCTTTTCTGTGGCGTTGCGCATGCCGGTCGAGCGGCGTGTTTTTCGCCCGTGCGTGTTCTGCGAATCGAGTTTTGCCTTACGGATGATTTTTCGAGGTCAGCGGCAGGAACAAGTAAATCTTCTGGTGGACCTCGTCAGCGCCAATATCGTAGCCAAAACCCATCGGGCGGTAGTCTCCGTCGATATCCCTGCGGAGGCCTGCGTTTACACCGCTATCCAGCGCTGCTGAATTCAATGCAATGTGGTAATCAAGGTTCGCGGGATTGACGAACGACGGGTTTCCCCAAAGATTGATTGTTCCGGTGATAATCGTTCCTGAGCCGAACCAGTCGTGAGTGTTTGCCCACGTACCGGCTCCCCACAGGGTGGCGTTTATCGTTACGGTGCTGCCGGCAGTAACCGAGATGCCGACAGTCTGGCTGACGATGATGTTGTTGGCCAGTGTTATGCTGCCGGGCCCGTGGTCCAGATAAATCCCTGTACCATCGCCTTGGGTGTTTTCGGCAATCGTATTATGAATGATTTTGCCCGTGCTGTTGAAACTGCCTATCCCGCTGCCCAGTTCACCGGAACTGTTTTTGGCGATGATATTGTTCGTGATGGTGAATGCGGGGCAAATTGCCAGACGGATGCCGCCGCCTCTGCCCCACTGGTTCCCGAAAGCAGTGTTTCCGGTAATCCGGTTTCCTTCCAGCGTGAACACCGAATTGTAAAGGTACAAACCGCCGCCAACGCTGACTTTCCAGGCATTGGCATTGTTGTTGGCGATTGTATTTTCCTGAATGATCAACGTGCTGGAAATGCTGTCGATTCCCCCGCCTGAACCCAGTGTGCCGGAGATGCTGTTGGTTGTCGTGTTGCTCAGGATTTGGTTGCTGCGCAAAGTGGCGGTGCTGTTGGAAATGACAATGCCGCCGCCGATTCCCTGATAGATAGTTGTGGAACCCGCATAACCGGCGGCAAAGTTGCTTTCGATGACATTGCTGATGACTTGCACGGTGCTGTCGTGGATGATGATTCCGCCGCCGATTCCCTGACTGCCTGTCCAGGTGGCGGAATTCCCCGTCAGGCGATTGCCGGAAAACAGGATGCCGCTCTGGTAGATGTAAGCGCCACCGCCGTTCCCGTCGAAATTGTATCCGCCGATGTTCCCCTCGAAGGTGTTGTTTTCAATGGGGATTGCCTGGGCGTTTTCAAGGTATAGCCCGCCGCCGTTGCCGGAAGGCAAGAATGTACCGGCGCCGTTTTTTGCGGCGGTGTTCTTATTGAAGGTGTTCCCCTGAATAATGCCATGGGAATAATTTTTGATGTAAATACCTCCGCCCCTGCCGGATAATCCGGCACTGATGGGACCATTGATGGCAATGTTGTTGTCGATGAGATTGTTGACGATGGTGAGCGCGCTGTTTGCTTCAATTCCGATTGCGTAAATACCGCCGCCGGCGCCGGTTCTTTGCCTGCTGCCTGTATTGTGGGTAATCGAGTTGTAGGCAATCGTGGTTTTCCCTCCGCGGACTGTAATCCCGCCGCCGTAGCCGTCTTTTCCCGCCAGGTTGTTTTTAATTGTGTTGGAAAGAATTTGTGCATCCGTGGCATACAAGTCGATACCGCCGCCTCTGCCTCCGCCGGCAGCGTTGCCGGAGTTGTCGGTAATCAGGTTCCCGCTGATTACCGTTGTGCCTTGTCCGTATGTCAAGTAAATTCCGCCACCGGCTGCAAAATGAAGCGCGTCGGTCGTCGTCCCCGAATTGTTGATGATAATGTTGTTGATGATAGTTGGGCTGGTGTAGTTTCCGTAAATACCGCCGCCAAGCAGCGCTGTGTTGCCGTGAGCAATGACGAAACAATCGATGGTCGGGTTTTTGAAATCGCTGATGGTGATGACGCGTCCTTTCTTTTCTGCGTCGATAATCGTGCGCGAGGCTTCACAGGGGGTCGGGCGATTCCAGAGGATTGCGGAGCCTGAAACGGTGGCGTTCCATCCTCCCTGCAAAATGACGGACTTTTGAATGGTGATCCGTTCTTTGTATTTTTCCGGTGCGGTCGTGTTGGCAACCCGGATGGTGTCTCCTTCCTGAGCCTGGATGAGCGCATGATGGATGGTTTTGCACGGGATTTGCGAGTTGCTGCAATTGTTCCCGATATCGGTTCCAATTGTCCCTTGAACATATCGGATGGTTGCGTTGGGGGCAGCGCGCACACCGGACTCGTGCAGGATGAAAAGCATGCTGACCGTCAATGTGATGCCGAAAAATACGCTGACAAGGATATGTCGGACTTTCATGGAGAAACCTCCGGATGGTTTGTACCTTTGTTTGGGTATGGTGCTTGATACCGGGTTGTGTGGTTGGGATTGGTTGCCGGCGGAATGTTTAATAGGGGGAATGATTTCTAAGGGTCAGGGGCAGGTAAATCTTGTGTTCGATGGTGTGTTCATCGGCACCAAGATCAAATCCTGACCCGAGCGGACGGAGATCCCCGTCGATGTCTGTGGGGATACCGGTATCGATCCCCGCATCGATGGCTGCGGAGTGATTGCCAATGTGATAGTTTCCTGCATCCGGATTGGCAAAATCCGGGTTTCCCCAAATGTTGATTGTTCCTGTCAGGATGGTCCCTGTTCCGTCCCAGTCTTTTTCGTTTGCCCAGGCGCCGCTGCCCCACAAGGTGGCTTGCAGTGTGCCGGTGCATCCGCCGGGAACAAGAATGCCGATGGTTTGGCTGGTAATGATGGTGTTGGTAAGCAATACGCCGGCGCTGCTCAGGGATATGCCGGCGGCGTTGCCGCCGGTGTTGCGGGCGATGGTATTGTAAATCAACCTGGGAACGATTCCTTTGATGTAAATACCTGAACCATCGATATCTGTTTTGTTATCGGCGACGATATTGTTCGTCATTGTCATTGTCGTTGTCATTGCGCCATACAGGTAAGCCCCTCCCCCCAGATATTGTGCATAGTTACCGGTAATGGTATTCGCATCGATGGGAATGGGGTGGTCTCCCGGCGCTTGAAGGTAAATGCCGCCTCCGTAAGCGGCTTTGTTGCCGGAAATCAAATTCCCTTTGAGCACCAAACCGGATTGATAGTCAAATACACCGCCGCCAAATTTATCCGCGGTATTGTTTTGGATATGGTTGTTAGTCAGGGTAATGTTCGGGTTCTGGGATAACATCAGTCCGCCGCCATTGCTCCATGCTGACCCTGATGAGGTGTTCCCGTAAATCCGGTTATTGGTCAGGGATGCATGATTGATCAGACTGATATACATGCCTCCGGCAATGGGTGCAGAGTTGCTGTAAATTTCGTTGCCTGTCAAGGATACTTTGCCGCTTTGGTAGGTGTACAGACCGCCACCGATGCTGACGCCGGCGGTATTACTGTAAATGCGGCTGTTCTTTATCTGCACAAAATTGGACTGGTAAAAATAAACTCCCCCGCCTGATTTGGCGTAGTTGTTGGCAATGATGCAATTTTCGATGATGAGATTGGCCCTGGGAACATAGATGCCCCCTCCTGAATTTGCCGAACCGTGTTCGATTCGAAGCCCGTCCAGGGTGGGGGTAACATTCCCTGAAATGATAATGACCTGACGTGTATTTTCGCCATCCAGCCGGCTGGGGTAGTATTGCGGGTCGCGCAGGATGGGTCCTGCGGGTGCACCGTTCCAACCGCCAAGGAGAGAGACCGTTTTGGTGATTTGCACAACCGCAAATCCTGTGCCGGTGTAAACTCCCTGAGAGAGATAAATGGTATCGTCATTTGCGGCGATGTTCAAGGCGGTGGACAATGGACAAGGTGTTGATTGTGTGCAGGCATTGCCGCTTCCGACAGGAGAAGCAAACAGTTTCGACGAGGCGGCTTTTCCGACCCGGTTTGGGAGCGACAGGGTTATCAGAAGAATAATTGCAAGGAACCATCCGGAAAACAAGGCAAGCAGGAAGTATTTGAACTTGTTAAACAACATCTCTCACTCCTCATCCCGTCGAAACAAAGAACAAATTACATGCGTGTGGGCGGCTTTGCTGGTCTTGTGTTATTAATATTGTACAATATTCGTCAAGTGATGAAAGCGGAAGAGGACGGGGATTCGAAAACCGGCGTGTTTGTTGCTGCGGGGTGCAGTTGTTGGCAAGAAAAAAACGGCAAGGGGTACTTGCCGTTTTGTCGTGTCAGGTATTGGCTGGCGGGGATCAAAAGCCTTCGAGCCGGGATAAATCTGCGACGCCGTCTGCGAGAGAGACAATGCGCTGGAGAAGTGCCAGACGGTTTTCACGGGTTTTCTGGTCGTCGGTCATGACCAGAACTTTGTCGAAAAAGTTCCTGATGGCAGGAATCATAGGCAGGAAGGCTTGCAGGAAATCATCCACAGAGCCTTCCGCCCGCTGGGTCTTTGCGGCGGTAACCAGTGCCTGGTAGAGTTCTTTCTCAGCTTTGTCCTGAAACAGGGATTTTTCCAGCAGGTATTCCCGGTCGAGGCTGCGGGTAATACGGACACAGCGTGCGTATTCCGGGAGTATTTTTTCCCAGTCCTGGCGCACTACCCATTGGCCAAGGGATTTGACCGCAGCGGCTGCCCGTGCCGGGTTGTGCCCCTGAACAGCCAGAACAGCATCGATGACATCGTGTTTGTTTCCCTGTTCGAGGAGGATGTTTCTCAGGCGTTCGGTGATGAAGTTGAGACAGGTTGCCCTGGTTTCTTCGGTGGCTTCGACAGGTAAATAGGCAGCTGCCATATCGATTGCCTTCCGCAGGTCGAAATCAAGATTCCAGTGGATCAAATTGAGCACAAGCCCCATTGCGCTGCGTCTTTGGGCGAAGGGGTCTTTGTTCCCTGTGGGGACGGCACCGGCGGCGAACAACCCGACGAGTGAGTCGAGCCGGTCGGCAGCGCCCAATGCCAACCCGGGAAGGGTTTGGGGAAAGATATCATTGGCGGAACGCGGCAGGTAGTGCTCGAAAATAGCGGTAGCAACCGCTTCGGGTTCCCCGGATTTCAGGGCATAGTCTCTGCCCATCAAGCCTTGCAGAGATGTCATTTCGATGACCATTTGAGTAGCCAGGTCCGCTTTGCACAAATGGGCGGCGCGGACAGCGGTTTGGTTTTCTTCCGCGGTCAGGTTGAGTTGAGTTCCCAGAACCGTAACGAGTTTTTCGAGCCGTTTGGTTTTATCCAGCATCGAGCCCAGTTTGGTGTGGAAGGTGAGTTTATCGAGTTTGGCGACATAAGATTCCAGCGGTTTTTTGACATCTTCACGCACGAAATACGCTGCATCGGCAAAGCGGGCGCGAATTACATCGGCGTTTCCCTGGCGAACGAGTTCCAAATGCTTGTCGTCGCCATTGCGGATCGTGATAAAGTAAGGCAGGAGTTTCCCGTCTTTTTCGATTGGGAAGTACCGCTGGTGTTTCTTCATCACTGAGGTGAGCACGTAACGGGGAAGTTCGAGGTATTCCGCCTCGAATTCTCCGCGGAGAGCCGTCGGGGCTTCGACCAGATTGGTTACTTCCGAAAGCAGGCTGGGGTCGGCAGCGATTTCTCCGTTGACTTCATGTGCGAGAGCCTGGATTTGTTCCTCGACGCTTTGGCGGCGTTGTTCCGGGTCGAGCTGGATTCCCTGCGATTGCATTGCTGAAAAATAATCGCCGGGGCGGTGGATTTCGAAGTTTTCTGGTTGGTAGAAACGCAGCCCGCGGGTGTAATTTCCGGAATGCAAACCGGCGAATTCGAAGGGAATCGTGTGTTCTCCGTGAATGGCCAGCAGCCAGCGGATGGGGCGGGAGAAATAAGTGCCTGATTGTTCCCAGCGCATTGTCTTGCTGAATTGAAGACGTTTGATTAGCTCGGGAAGTGCTTTTGCAAGTACTTCCACGGAGGGTTTGCCGTCTTCCTGAATGAGGGCGACGACATATTCCCCGCCATCGATTTTGCGCGTCTTGAGTTCGGCGGCTGAAATTCCTTTGGAGCGGGCAAAGCCTTCGGCTGCTTTCGTCGGGTTGCCATCGGCATCGAAGGCGCGGTTTGCCGGGGGCCCTTTGACGATTTTTTCCAGATTTGGTTGCCGGGGTGCCAGCGCTTCTACGTGAATCACCAGGCGGCGCGGTGTGCCGAGAATGCTGATTTTGCCATGCGTCAGCCGCAGGTTTTCGAGCATCGCCGGAACCCGGTTTTGGAGCTGGACAAGTGCGTTCTCCAAATCTTTTGCCGGCAGTTCTTCTGTGCCGATTTCGACCAGCAGGGGAGCCTCTGCGGAGAGTGGCTTGTCCGGTTGCTGAAAAGTAACCGGGCTGCCGGTATCTGTTTCGGCTGTTTTGGTTTTCAGCCACGGGTACCCCAACTTTTCGCGCTTCCCGATATATGCCTGGGCAACGCGGCGAGAAAGCCCGCGCATCCGCCGGAAGAAGTCCGCTCGTTCTGTAACACCAATTGCGCCGCGGGTATCCAGCAGGTTGAAAACCTGAGAGCATTTCAGCACATAATCATGGGCGGGCAGCACCAGGTTTTCTGCGAGGCAGGTTTCCGCTTCGGTAACATAAAGCGTGTAAAGTTGGCGCAGCCGTTCGACATCGGCAAGCTCGAAGGAATATTTGCTGAATTCCTGTTCGCTTTGCAGAAAGATATCCCCGTACGTAAAACGCTCGTTCCACCGGATGTCACGGAAATCACGTACGCCCTGCAAAGCCATTGCAATCCGTTCCAATCCATACGTGAGTTCGACCGATACCGGTTCCAGCGGGAGCCCGCCTGCTTGCTGGAAGTAAGTGAATTGTGTGATTTCCAGGCCGTCCAGCCAGACTTCCCATCCCAGCCCCCATGCACCCAAAGCAGGAGATTCCCAGTTGTCTTCGACGAAGCGGATATCATGCTGACGCGGGTCGATTCCCAGGGCTGTCAACGAGTTCAGGTAGATTTCCTGCGGGTTGCCGGGGTCGGGCTTGAGAATCACCTGGAATTGGTGGTGCTGGTTGAGACGGTTGGGGTTTTCGCCATAACGGCCGTCGTCAGGACGAATGGATGGTTCGACATAAGCCACGTTCCAGGGTTCAGGACCCAAAACGCGCAGGGCAGTGGCCGGATTCATCGTTCCGGCGCCCACTTCCGTGTGGTATGGCTGACGGATGATGCAGCCTTGTTTTGCCCAGTAATGCTGCAAGGTCATGATGATCGATTGAAAATCTAGTGGTTTGGTCATAAATCCTCTGGTATTTGTTCTCGGATATCGAAGGGTGATTATACTCCGCCGTCCGGAGATTGTGCTATCGGCAGGCGTGCCGGATTGTGGAAGCGTTCCTCTTGTTATGGGGTGTTGATCCAGCCGAAATTGATACCGGCAAGAATGAGCAGCAGGAACAGGAGGATGAGCGTCAGGATGGCTGAAAGCACGATACCGGTTGTGTTGATTTTGTCTTTGGGTTTTTCCCCGGTGATATTGCCGGTTTGCCCGTTGATCATCAGCGTGTAATTTTGTCCTTTGTAACGGTAATTTCCCAGCCATAAGGGGAGCAAGACGAGTTTGAAAGTGGTATCCTGCCAGCTTTTCGGGATGAAAACCATGTCCTTTTTTTCTTTACCGGGAGCGATGCGCTGGTTGATTTCCTTTTTAACACGGCGAACGACTTGTTCGCGGGCATTCAATGAGCCGTCGGAGAGCGAGAGCGAGTAAGTTAAGGCTGTCCATCCGGCGAGGAAAGCCGGTTTGAAGCGAATCACTTCTTTCAGAAAGAAGGGTGTGATTTTGTTGATTTCTCCCGGATGAAGCATCCGGATTGCGGGAATGAGGATGTCATCATACATTTCGTAATCCACCCCGGACTGCTTGACCCAGATGGGATTTTTCTTCGAGCCTTCGTTTACCTGGCACGACCATTTGAATTCCATTGTGCCGTCGAAGGTCCAAAACGGATAATACGCCGGTCGCAGATTGAAATCTGATATTGTTTCGGTCAAATCGTCAGGGACGAACCAGTCCTTGCTCAGCCAGGTTTTGGCTGCTTCGGCAGCTTCTTTTTTGTCGATATGCATCAACCCGATTGCGTGCGGTTCGATCATATCGGCGGTTTCGGTCGATTCAATCAGATGGCCGGAACCGCAGTAAGGGCATGCCAAAGTGGTTTGCCCGGGAAGCCAGATGCTGACAGCACCGCATTGGGCGCAGGCATAGCGCTGGGCGTTTTCCGCCCATGTGTGCCCCTGCCGGGTCGGCAGGACGAAATCGAGTACCTGCTCGGCTGCGTCGGCAGCGGGGATGTGTTCCACGGGAATGGATGTGCCGCAATGTTTGCATTCCAGCTGGTCGGCGTGGATATCGTATGTCAATGCCGCCCCGCATTTTTGGCACAGGTAGGTGTTTTTGGAATGGGAATCGAGCGGAGTTTCGGTATGGGAAATGTGTACCCCTTCCCCTTCTGCGAGAACGGTTGCCGACGGAATTTTACCGGAAAACAATCCGAGTTCCCGCCGTGCCTGCGGATTACCGGGTTCTGCTGCCACTGCCGATTCGAGATAATCCCGTTTTTCCTGTCGGGTCTCGGCAAGTTCGGCAAGCCATAACCACGGGCGGGCATCGGTATTTTTAATCTCGACGGCTTTATTCAGCAGATGGCGCGCGTGTTCCTTCTCGCCAAGTTTTGCTATCCGAATACCTTCCTGAAGGACGTTCTCGAAATGATGTTGTTGTGCGTTTATTTCCATATATAACCTGCCCAAGCGATGATTATCGGGATGAATAATTATAACAGGGGGAGAAGGGTTTGCCCTTGCAGGGACTCCCCTTTGCGGAGAAACCAGGGCTGTTTCGCTGCACAGCCGGATTGAACCGTGTATTGCCGGAAGCGGCGGTTGGCGTTGAACGACGGGGAACAAGCCGGAAAACAAAGAGCCGCAGGAGACCCTGCGACCCGGTAAGGACTTTGTTTCGAGAGCAGGTGCGGCTTATGGGATTTCGCCGGCTAATTCTTTGTCGATGACTTGTTTGAAGACCTCGTAGGGCTGCGCTCCGACAATGGGAATACCGTTGAGGAAGAACGTGGGGGTGGAGCGGATACCCAGCTGGGTCGCGTAGGATAAATCTGCCATGACTTCGGCATGTTGTCTTTTGCTCGAAAGGCATTCACCGAAAGTTGTCATGTCGAGGTTCAATTGTTCGGCATATTTCAGGTATGCGTTTTTCCCCAGCGGGAATTCGCCGCCGAAGAGTTTGTCGCTGAACTGCCAGTATGCATTTTGCTCACCGGCGCAGTTGGCTGCTTCGGCAGCAGACTCGGAGTTGCTGTGCATGGATGAAAGCGGAAAATCGCGGTAAACGAAGCGGATTTTATCTCCGTATTCTTTGATCAGCCGCGGCAGCACTTCGTTGTGGAAGCGTTTGCAGTAGGGACATTCGTAATCACTGAATTCGATGATTGTAATCGGTGCATCCGCCGAACCCAAAACGGGGTCATCATCCACAGGAACATCATAGCGGTGAACACGCGGGGTGCCTGCCGGATTGGGGTTGTTCGGGGCGGGGTTGTTTTCACGGCCTGCGGCGTCTGGAGCTGCCGGATTGTTGTCTTGCGGGGGCTGAGGAACCTGCGCAGCCTGTGTTACCTGTTCGGCTAATGCCACAGGCGGTTGGGACGGGTGGCTGCTGTTCCCCCACAGGAAATAGCCCGCTGCCAGCCCCAGGACGAATGCCACGGGGATGAACATTGCATAGACGTGAGAACGTTTGAATATAAAGGTATCTTCGTTGTCCGTGCGGGATGGATGGGTTGTGTCGGTTTGATTCATGGGGGGATTATATCATGGAGAACAGGGGACAAAAGCAGGTTTGCTGCCTTGAATGACCCCTAACAAAAAAGGGCGCAAGACTTTTGTTTGCGCCCTTTGGAAGAAACGCTGTCGAGTTTATGCGGATTTTTCCGGCAACATGCCTTCCAGGATGATTTCCAAAGCCATCGTATGGCTGCAACGCCCGCGCGACTGGAAGAAAGTGCAATCACAATTCCACGCACCATCCTGATAGTGGACAGTGTGGGGGTTATTCGCTCCTTCGAAGGTTACGGTAAGTTCGTTGATGTGTATACGGTTGCGCTCTTCAGCATACCGTTTGGCTTTGTCGATTTTCCCAATCATCCCGTAGTCCATGGTCATCACTCTCCTTATGGTGAAAATTTGGCTTGTAAAAAAGCACGCGTTCGTTTACGCGTGCCTTGATGGTTCATTTCAGGTGTTTTTTTGTTTGTTTCTGGGCATTGAAACATTCCTTCTCACTATTAGTGAGTATACGCTGAGATGAACGGAAAGTCAAATTAATACAACATAAAAAGTAATCCCGAACGGCTGTGAGGCTGTTCGGGATTGGATAGTACTGTTTTCAGATGCGGACTGCAGAGAGAAATTCCGGGCGGTTATTCCACTTTGTGGACGAAGTGACGGGAATCGTCTTTGAGCAGCAAGCTCAGGGCAATACTCACCAGGCTGGTGATGATAGCGCCGGCAAAGGCTGACCAAAATCCTTCGACCGTGAAGCCGATGCCGAAAGATCTGCCAATCCAGCCTGCCAGGTAAAACATGAAAGTGTTGATCACCAGCGTGAATAGCCCCAGTGTAAGAATGATCAGCGGACAGGTGAGCAGTTTGAGCAGGGGGCGCAAGAGCGCGTTCAGCACACCGAAAATCAGTGCCAGCCCGCCCAGCGCCAGCCAGCTGAGGCTTTGGGCATGAATGCCGGGAACGAGTTTGATCGCAGCATACAATGCGATTGCATTGATTACCAAACGAATGAAAAAATTGTTCATGGATTTTATCCTTATTGTTCTCTGTTTTTTAGTTGTTTCACTTGCTTCTATTATATACGCAAAATCCGGGGGCGTGTTTCGAAGCGCTGCGGAGGGAATAGCAACAAAACTGCCAGCCTGCGCCAGTGCGCCGTTTCTGCCGGCTTTCCATGGAAACGAAAAATGAAAGAGCTGTTTTGTTTGGATGCGGTAGGGGAAGGGGGTGGGGATGCCGTTGGCGTCAAAGAAAAGATTTGCGCATCCACAGCAAAGTTTGCTGCTTAATGAAACCGGCGTTTGTGAAACTTTCTTCTGCAATGCCGGCGGGGAAGGTAAGCAGCATGGGGCGGGTTATGCGGATATCCTTTACCATCACGGATAACCCTGTTTTGAGCACCGGCAGGATGGATTCGGGCGGTGCAGCCAGCCAGAGATGATCGGCATGCGAGCGGGATGACTGCCAGGTGAGGATGCCCAACAGGTGCGTTTGGTTGGCAACGCACCATTGCCTGATGGTAACATCTCCGAGTAAGCGGCGAATGTTACCCAGCAAGCCGGGCTGCATCGAGGAGATGCGAATCGGCATGTGCCAGCGGATGTTTTCGGGGTAGTTGACGTCAAGCCAGGCGAGATGTTGTTTCCAGTATTGGGGGCGATGGGGAACGATACGCAGACGGGGAACTTTCTCACCTGAACGCGATACGGGTTGTTTACCGGAGAGTTTCCCGGGGGAAAGCAGCCAGGTGTTCCTGCGTTTGATGACCTCGAAGCCGAGGGAATCATAGAGCCGGCAGGCACCCGGGTTGTCTTCACGTACTTGAAGCCAGAGTTCCTTGTATCCCAGTTGTTTGACCTTGCGAATTGCTGCGCTTGTCATCGCGCGGGCAATCCCTCTGCGCCGAAAATCAGGATGGACGGCAACGTTGGCAATTAGATAGAACCGCTTTGCCCCGTCATAGAATGGCACCATGCTGAGATTCCCGACGATTTTCCCGCCGGTTTCCCAAACGAACCCGGTGGTTGGAATGCTGGTGTTGCTGAGCATAAGGCTGGAGTAAAAGCGCGTCCCGGTGTGTTGTGCAACCAGACGCATGCGCTTGAGATAACGCCTGCCGTCCGGGTCCAGCGTTTTATCGAAGCATAGTTCGATTAGGTCGCTGATGGCACGCAAATCCTTACGGAATTGGTAGGGACGCAAATGCCCCGTCGCCGGGGTGTCTGGTGTCGAAGGTTTCATAGCCTTGGTATGGATTTTACCACCTGAACAAGGCGGTTTGGTGCCGAAAAACTGACGCCATGCCCTTTGCCCAATCCCCTTTTTGCGGGTACAATAAAATCCATGGAACGGAAAACAAACGATAAATTACTCAAAACCTGGACATCTTTGCGTTATTTGTGGCGGCGGATTTCACCGCCTTTGAGCGGGGAACGCAGGAGTGAAGTCCAGCGGCAATTGGGGGAGAATTCTTCTCCGGATTTCGATTTTTTCCTGCTTACTTTGCTTTCCAGTGTGATTGCCACCCTGGGTTTGCTGACTGACTCGGCCGCAACAATCATCGGGGCAATGCTTGTCGCCCCTTTGATGACCCCAATCATCGGGCTGGGGATGGCTTCGGTAACGGGAAATAGTGATTTGTTGCGGAAGGCGGCTTCTGCACTGGTGAAGGGTGCGCTTCTGTCGATCTTCATTTCGTTTTTGTTGACACTCGGCAACCGGTTTATGCCGTTTCTTGACCTGCGGGTGGAAAACCTGCCGCACGAAGTGCTCATCCGTACCCAGCCAAGCCCGATTGATTTGGGTATTGCTCTGGCAGGCGGGCTTGCTGCGGCTTTTGCCCTTGCAATGCCGGATATTTCCGCAGCATTGCCTGGTGTTGCTATCGCAACAGCGTTGATGCCGCCGCTTTCGGTTGTTGGCGTGGGGCTGGCGTTTGGACGTGTGGATGTCGCCGGCGGGGCGCTTCTTCTCTTCCTGACGAACGCAGTAACGATTGCTTTTGCAGGGATGCTTGTTTTCGTGGCGCTGGGGTTTAGCCGCGAGCGCCTGGGATTGGAGAACAACGTGCATCATTTGCCGCGCAACCTTGTCGTATCGGCGGTGGTGATCTTGATTCTTCTTGCCCCGCTGACTTATTTCAGTATCAAATTTGTCAGGGAGGGGGCGAAAATTCGGGAGCAGGCTGCGCAGCGCGCAGAAATCGAAAAAGTGGTTTCCGAGGAGGTTTCCAAAATCAACGGGTCCGAATTGGCGGGGCTGGAAATCATCAACCGTAACCGCCTGATGCGTTTGATTTTGACCGTCAGGACGAAGAAACCATTGCAGCATGCCCAGGGGGAAGCGCTGCAAAATGCGATTATCGACCGGCTTCGGTATATGGACAGGGAAATCGAACTCTCGATCAACCAAATTTTGATCATCAACCTCGACCCGAAAGCTCCGCCGACGGCAACACCGACAGCGACGATTACGCTCACACCCACTCCGGGACCTAGCCCAACCCCGACCGTTACACCGCTGCCGACAGAAACAGGTACACCGTTGCCGACAAGCACCGGCACGGCAACCGCATTGCCGACTTCGACACCGACGGAGACAGCAACACCAACGCCTTACCCGGCGTTGGTAAAACGGGTTACCTTCCCGGGGTTGAGATTACGCCAGTTCCCCGGCGGGCCTGAAATCGGTTCGCTGCGGCTGGGCGAGACGCTTCACGTGCTGACCGGTTACCAGATCATCAACGGGCTGGTTTGGGTCGAAGTGGAGGACCAGGCGGGAAGACAAGGCTGGATACCGCAACTTTACCTGATTACCCCTTCCCCCCAGGCGCCGGTAACGCTTACTCCCTGAGACTGTTTGCATGCAGTGTTTTCGCAGTGTCTGCGGAAAAGGCATGGAAAAAAGGCTTTCGATGTGCAGGATATTTCATATAGATTTCTTACCTTTGCGTGAGGGTTTTCTGCATACCGGAATGTTATAATTTATCCAGGAAATAGCCTGTCGTCAACCAAACAGGAAGGTTTTTTATGATGCGATTTGATCGTTTTACGGAAAGAGCGCAGGAAGCTGCCCAGCGGGCGGCTGAAATCATTCAGCGTTACGGACATAACCAGATTGACACGGAGCATATTTTGCTGGCGTTGATCGAACAACCCCAGGGGGTGATTTCCCAGATTCTTGAGATACTCAATGTCGATTCAGATGCGCTTGTCGAGAGGCTGGACTATATTTTGAAAACCAGCCCGAAAGCCAATATCTTTGGCAGCGGCGCGGGGCAGATTTTCATTACTCCCCGGGTGAAGCGCATTGTCGATCTAGCCAATCAGGAAGCCAACCGGCTGAAAGACGAATATATCTCTACGGAGCATTTGTTCCTCGCGATTCTCAGCGAACGGAATTCCCCTGCGGGCAGGCTGCTCGATGGCGCCGGCGTGACCAAGGACCGGGTTTATGAAGCCATTCAGCAGGTGCGCGGTGGACAGCGGGTGACGGATCCGCAGGCGGAAACGCGCTATCGTATTCTCGAAAAGTATTCGCGTGATTTGACTGCCATGGCGAGGGAAGGGAAACTGGATCCGGTGATTGGGCGGGATTCGGAAATTCTGCGGGTGATTCAAATCCTTTCACGCCGCACGAAGAACAATCCGGTTTTGATTGGTGAAGCGGGGGTTGGCAAGACCGCGATTGTGGAAGGATTGGCGCAAAAGATTGCGACCAATGATGTGCCGGAAATCCTTTCCGGCAAGCGTGTGGTTTCTCTGGACCTGGGTGCAATGATTGCCGGCTCCCGGTTCCGCGGGGAGTTCGAAGAACGCCTGAAAGCAGCCATCGAAGACGTACAGCGCTCGGAAGGCGAAATCATCCTGTTCATCGACGAATTGCATACCGTGGTTGGTGCAGGGGCTGCTCAGGGAGCTATGGACGCTTCCAATATGCTCAAACCGGCATTGGCACGCGGGGAGTTGCAATGTGTCGGGGCTACCACCCTTGACGAGTACCATAAATACATCGAAAAAGACAGCGCACTGGAGCGGCGGTTTGCCCCGGTGTTCGTCGAAGAACCAACTGTCGAAGCGACAATCGAAATGCTGCGCGGCTTGCGCGATCGTTATGAAGCGCATCACAAAGTCCGGTTTTCGGATGATGCCCTGATTGCTGCCACCCGGCTTTCTGACCGGTATGTAACCGACAGGCATTTGCCTGACAAGGCTATCGACCTGATGGACGAAGCCGCAGCAAAATTGCGGGTTGCCTTGTATTCCCTGCCCCCTGAATTGAAAGAGATGAAAAGCGAAATCGACCGCCTGATGAAAGAAGAAGAACAGGCGGGGCTGGAGCGCGATTACGAACGGGCTGCCCAAATGAAAGCGGAACGGCTGCGCGCCGAACGGGATTTTGCCCGCGAGCGGGACAAATGGGAGTCGGAACACGAACTGGATGAAGTGGTTGATGAAGATGATGTCGCCCAGGTGGTTTCCCAGTGGACGGGAATTCCCGTCAACCAGATGCTGGAAACCGAATCGGAGAAACTGCTTCAAATGGAAGACCGTTTGCATGAGCGAATCATCGGGCAGCACGAAGCCATTGTCGCAGTATCGGACGCCATCCGCAGGGCGCGCTCCGGGTTGAAAGACCCGCACCGCCCAATCGGTTCTTTTATTTTCATTGGACCTTCCGGCGTAGGCAAGACGGAAATGGCCAAGGCTTTGGCGGAATTTCTTTTCGATGACCAGGATGCCCTGGTGCGTATCGATATGAGCGAATACCGCGAGCAGCATACGGTTTCACGGCTGTTCGGAGCACCTCCCGGGTATGTTGGCTATGAGGAGGGGGGGCAACTGACGGAAGCGGTGCGCAGACGCCCTTATCGGGTGATTCTTTTCGATGAAATCGAAAAAGCCCATCCGGAAGTCTGGAATGCCTTGCTTCAAATTCTGGATGACGGAAGATTGACCGACGGGCAGGGACGGGTTGTCGATTTCAGGAACTCTGTGTTGATTATGACCAGCAATTTGGGCACGGAGTTTGTTCGCAGCTCCGGCACTTTGGGTTTCCTGCAAAGCAATGACGATGAAGAAGAACGTAAAGCACAGGAAAAAATCGAAAAAGAGTTGAAGAAAACATTTCGTCCTGAATTTCTCAACCGGATCGATGAAATCATTACGTTTTCACCCCTTTCCATCGAAGAAATGAGCCAAATTGTCGACTTGCAAATCAAGGAAGTCCAGGAACGTCTGGAAGAACACGGATTGACAACCGTGCTTACCCCGGCGGGGCGGGAATGGCTGGCCAACGAAGGTTTCAATCCCGCTTTTGGGGCTAGACCGCTTAAACGCGCACTCCAAAAATATGTGGAAAGTCCCTTGTCGGTCAAGATTCTCAGCGGCGATTTCAAGAAAGGGGATACGGTCATCATCGACACCGAGGAAAAAGACGGGAAGAGCGGGCTGGTTTTTCGCCAATCAGCGGATGATGAGCCAAAGGAAAAGGCAAGTGACGAAAAGATGGAAGCCGGCGAGAGCAAAAAAGACTGAGCGAAAGACAAAGTGAAAGACTGAGCGGAAAAACTGTCAGTCCGGTCCGGATAAAAAAACAATTACACCTGCGAAAACTCGCAGGTGTTTTGTTGTCTTTTCGGGGGAAATCACCCTGTTCCCCGTGTTTTGGCAGGATATGAAGTGAACCGCGTGCAACGTGTTACAAATGTCCGCTGTTTCAGGAATTTTGGTACTAGAAAGAACCGTTATGATTAGGGTAAATTTCTAGACAATGGGAAAGAAGTTCCCGTTTTTACCGGGAGGTGTGCCTGCACACGGTTTCCTGCCAGGGTGAAGGATGCACATCGATGTTGTGGACAGAGTGATTTGTGATGATCGAAAAACTATTGAACAAGTGTTTTTTATTCGAAGATTTATCTATCGATGACCAAAACTTGTTGCGGCCATTGTTTTTGCATTGTAGTTATCAGTCCGGGAATATCATCTTCAGGCAGGGAGACCCCGCGGAAATGCTCTATATCGTCATGGCGGGAAAGGTGCGGATTTTCTTCAAACCGGAGGATGGCCCGGAGCTGACTGTTTCGACCATCAATCCCGGCGGCGTTTTCGGATGGTCGGCGGTTTTCGGGAGCGTTGATTACACATCCGGCGCTGTTTGTGAAAAAGACGTGGATTTGCTGTGTGTACGCGGCGATGATTTGAAGAACCTCTGTGAAGATAAGCCGGAAACGGGTATACTAATTATCGAACGGCTTGCAGCTGTGGTTGCTGAGCGCTTGCGGAGTACGCATACCCAGGTGGTCGAATTGCTCACGGAAGGGCTGCGTAACGGGAAAGGTAAACCGAACGAAGGCTGAAGGATGGTTACGATGGACGAGAAAAGCAATGTTCCCGAAGAAAAAATGCTGCGTGCGTTGATTGAACAGATTAGTGCTTATATCGAGCAATACCATGGCGGTTCGGCTGAGCTGATTTCATTCGATGGCAAGATAGCAAAAGTTGAACTTGGCGGTGCTTGTCTGGGGTGCCCGCTTTCTGCTGCAACTCTCAAAGGCTGGGTACGGGGGACTGTTCAACAATTTTTCCCTGATGTCGAGATAGAGGGCGTCGAAACGAAACAGCCCAAGCCGTGAATTGTTGTTACCATATATCAATTCAAGCTCTGATTGGGAAAGGAGGATCAAAGATGTTAGAAACTGCATATATCATTTCGTTTTTTGGTGCTTTGCTGCGCCTGGCTGGTGTTTTGGCTTTTGGTGTGGTGAGCGGATGGTTCGCAATGTATGCGATAGATCAACACAAGGAACGCTGGGAGCTTCTTCTCGGCGTGTTTCTGGGGCTGCTTCTGTTCGTCGGATGGTTTGCCCGCGCAATTTCAGCAGGCGCTTTGGGCGTTTATTTGCTGGGGCTTTCCGGGGGATTGCTTGTTTGGGGCATTTTACGTTTGCAGGATAAGCAACCGAAGGAAGAGAAAAAGAAATCAGATAAATAGCAACGGTTACTGGTTGTGATTATTGTGCACGCAGGCATTTTTCTATGCCTGCGTGTTTTTGTTATTCTGATTTCTATATTGCCCCCGTCTGTGTCTTTCCGATGAATGCCGCTTTGAATGAGGTTATCTTCTTCTGATGGCGACCGCGAAAGAAGCGCGCTCGGCGGCAGGACGGTTTGTCGACTGTCGACGAATGTGGCTAGAAGCTGAAATGGAACCAGTTCGTTCCGAAAATGACCGAGCAGCTCAGGGCAATGAAAGCGATTAACAGGATGAATCCGCAACCGCAGCCGCTGCACGACAGACCCCGGCCGAAGCCAAAGTTGTCCTGAAGCCAGTCGAAAAGCCAATTGAGGAAAAGCAGTTCCAGCAACCCGGAAAAGCACCCTCGCCTGTCATCCATTGTTTTCTCCTCTCGCATTTTGTATTTGATGTCTATTGCAATATACGATACCCTACGAAAAAAGTTGCCGGAAAAGACAAAAATCCGGTCATTTGGGTGATTGTATGATGAATACTACCGGCTTGTTCCCCCAAACAGTTGAGGAACAAACCGGTGATGTGTGATTGTGTCAATCCCGCAGATGAAAGGTCAGATGATTTCTATGTCGTTTCCGTCGGTAACTTCACCGATGACCCAAAAAGGTTGTCCGGCTTTTTGTGCCCGGTCGAGCAAGGTGTTCACTTTGTCTGGGTTCACTGCCAGGAGAAGACCGCCGCTGGTTTGGGCGTCGAAGAGGAGCATTTCTTCGTATTCTTCCAGGGTGCGGGAAAAGCGCACGTGCGCCTGGTAAAACAAGCGGTTGTCGGATGTTCCGCCGGGAAAGATGTACTCGGCAGCATAGCGGGCTGCACCGCTGGTGAAGGGGATTTTCTCCCACGTGAAGCGTAGCCCGACGCCGGAACAGGAAGCCATTTCCCAGGCGTGCCCCAGCAGGCTAAAGCCGGTGATGTCGGTGGCACAGCGTACTCCGGATTCGACTGCAAGACGGGCGCTGAGTTTGTTCAGGCGTGTCATCCAGCCGGTCACCTCGCGGATATCTTCCGGTGTGGCGATACCCCGCTTGATGGCGGTGGTCGTTGTGCCAAAGCCCAGCGGCTTGCTCAACACCAGTAAATCACCGGGCTTGGCATTACATTTGGTCATCATTTGGTCTGTTTGCACAAAACCAAGGACAATCAGCCCGTATTTGGGTTCCTTATCCTGAATGGTGTGCCCGCCAGCGATGACGATACCAGCTTCTTTGGCTTTTTCTGCACCGCCGCGGATGATCTCGCCGAGAAAATCAGCCGGCAAATCGGGCGGAAAGGCAGCAATGTTCAGCGCAAGGAAGGGCGTACCACCCATGGCGTAGACATCCGAGATGCTGTTGGCAGCGGCGATGGCTCCGTATTCGTAAGGTGTATCGACGACAGGAGTAAAGAAATCCACAGTAGCCACCAAAGCGCGTGTTTCGTCGATTTTCCAGATTGCAGCATCATCGGGGTCGCCCAAGCCGACGAGCAAGTCAGGGTAATCCTTCCTGTTGTTGAAAACCGGTGCAATGGGACGCAGAACCTGCGCCAGCGCTTCTGCGCTTAATTTGGATGCTCAACCGGAACAGGTGGACAAGGTTGTCAACCTGATTTTCTTTTCGGAAGGGGTTTCAAAGTTGTTTTTCATTGAATCTTTGTATCGATACCTTTTTGCTTGTTTCATGTTTGTTGTGCAACGGTTTCTGTATTCCAGGGCACGCTTAGGGTGTCGTGGAAGAATCCTTGCTGCCGGATGATGTGGCCTGGTTGGAGTTCGTGAAGTTATCCATATCGGGGAGCGGAAGCAGGTAAGGGCTGCTATTGGGAACGAGCATGACTTTGATGCCGGGGGCAAGTTTGTTGATGTATTGGTAGGTGAGCAAATCCGGGTTGTTCCGCAGGGCAGCGGCGATTTTATCGAGTGCTTCGGCTTCTGCTTTTGCTTGAATCAGGCGTGCTTCGGCAGCACCTTTTGCCTTGATAACGTAAGCATCCGCCTGCCCGGAGGCAACTTTACGGGCTTGTTCTGCTTCCTGTGCTTTTTGTTCGACGACGAAAGCAGCTTCCCGCGCACGCTGCTCGGCAATTTGCTTTTGTTCGATGGATGCAGCATATTCCTTGGAGAAGGTGATGTTTCGCAGAATGAAGTCATCCAAAATCAAGCCATTGACGAGCAATTTCTGGCTCATGGTTTCTTCGATTTCTTTGGTCAGTTTCATGCGTTTGGATGAATAGACCTGTTCCACGGCGAATTGGGAAACAGCGTCACGGATGACGCCGCGGGCAAGCGGGCGGACGAGATCATGCGAGTAACGCCCTTGCCAGGCAATATGTAACCGGATGATTTGCGCCGGGTCGATATGGAAAATTACCGATGCGTCGACAAAGATTTCCTGCCCGTCTAAAGTGCGTGCCGTAACCGAGTCGTCTCCTTTGATTTGGCCTTCTTGCGGAGCAATCGACATCGTGTAGGTTTGTTTCGAAATCGGGTAGTAGATGACGTTTTCGACGTAAGGGAAGACCCAGTGCAAACCGGCATCCAGGGTTTCTTCGCGGTAGCCCTGAGGTGTCAGTGCGGAAATGACAACTCCGCGTTGTTCAGGCTGGACGAAGACAATACCGGCGCTCAGGGAGTTCAGCAGTGCAGCCGCAATCAGGGCGATGACCAGCGCAGAAATCAACGGTTTGGTTCTTCTGCCGCGCGAAGCGTTGATGACGGTAAAAACCACCAGAATTGCTACAAGCAGCCAGGCAGCCCCGGCTATGGATGAAAGAATTATGTTGATACTCAATGTGTTTTCTCCTGTCTTTGCTTATTTGTTTGCCTGGATTATACCTTTTAATCTGTATAAAGACTCTTTTTATGAGAGATTGACCAGCGAAGGCTGTTTTATGATACCCTTTGAGATGAGGACAATCACGGGATTCGGTGTGTTGTTGCGTTCGGTTTGATCTTTGGCGTTGGTTAATTGGGATGAAGGAGAAGACGGGATGAACAGGAAATCAGGTGACTGGGAGCGTTCGGCAGGGTTCGTTGCTTATGGTTTGCTGATGGCAGCGAGCTTGATGTGGGTCTTTTGGGGCGTGGCTGAAATGTTTTATGAAGGGTGGTGGGGTCCCTTTGGAAACCGGTTGTTTTACCTGATTCCGGGAACGGTGTGTATACTGTTGACTTTGGCTGCTCTGGCATCTCCCAAGTGGGGAGGCTGGCTGACGATTATCATCGGTGGCGGTTTTACGTTGTGGTGGTGGGGGAGTGCAGCATTGCGCGGGCATCTTACCTGGCGCAGAGTAATCAGCCAGTTTCCCGTGAGTGGTATTTTTGTCTTGACCGGCGTATTGCTTCTGATGTATGCACGCAACCGGACGAAGTTATGGCAAGGGAAAACGCTTGTGCGGGGGAAAATTCCGCTGCGCTATGCGGTAGGCATTGGGCTTCCTCTGCTGATTGTCGTTGCGGAATGTGCTTACAACCTTCCGATTGTTCTCAGCCGTGTCGATGACGGGAATACCAGTGCCCGGTTGATTGCTAGGAATGGTGTGAGATTAATCTGGGCGCCTCTGGGTGCGGGATGGAACTGGCATCCGGAGGACAGGGCGGCGCTTTCCTGGCGTGAGATTGCTCTGTATGGAGTGGAGCCGGTCGGGGTCGGGGAAAAAGCATCCTATATCGGCAGGCATGCCGGAGAGGTGGAAATGGCAACGTATGGTCTTTGCCGGTATGTGAGCGAAGACGGCAGGATGCTGATGGATGAACCGCAGGGAATTTGGCGAATGCCGCGAGTGGATGAAATTGTCCGCTCTTTGGCGCTGCACGGGAACAATGCCGGATGTTCCTGGAAGGGGAAACCCGGATGGGCAGATTGTCTCTTCCGACCGGACAAGGAAACGCCGTTATGGGCGCCGCAGATGTCCACGATTTATCTTTGGGCTGCGGAAGCCTATGATGATGAACGGGCGTATTATGTCAGTTACAACGGGGTTATCAAAACGCAGCCGAAAACATGGGGGAACCCGCGGCACGGGTACCGATGTGTGCGGGAGCCATGAACGGAAGGAAATGATTGCAGCATACTATCCGTCAGGGGCCTGTTCCTGCCGGCAAAACAAGCGGGGAAAAGGGTTTCAGTGTTCCATCCAAATGGTTACAGGTCCATCGTTGTGGATTTCAACCTGCATGTGTGCCCCGAAGATTCCTTGTTGTGTTGGCACACCGAGCTTTTGCAGGGCTTCGGCGAAACGGTCTACCAGAGGGCGGGCGATTGCCGGGGGCGCTGCTGAGGTGAAGGACGGGCGTCTCCCTTTGCGGGTGTTGGCAAACAGGGTGAATTGGGAAACAACGATAGCTTCCCCGCCGGTTTCGAGCACAGAAAGGTTGAGCTTGCCTGCCTCGTCTTCGAAAATACGCAAAGCGGCGATTTTTTTGGTGAGGTAGTCGATGGCTTCCTGCCCGTCTCCTGCGCCAATTCCAAGCAGGATGACCAAACCGTTGCCGATTTCGGCGATGGTTTTTCCGTCGACGGTTACTTTGCCGTAGGTTACCCGCTGGAGTAGGACGCGCATTGTTTCTTTCTGCTCAGGATGTCATTCGCGGCGGCTGAGGCTGCCGATATCAGGGAAGCCCGATGGCTTCTTTGACTTCGGCGATGGTTACGCGGGCGATAGCCCGGGCGCGTTTGGCGCCATCGTCGAGTACATCCTGAATATAATTCGGGTCTTTGGCGATTTCTGCCCGACGTTCGCGGAAGGGCGCCAGATGGTTGTTGAGGTTCTTTGCGAACATCTTCTTGCATTCGACACAGCCGATACCTGCCCGGCGGCATTCCGTATCGATCATTGCGACTTCTTCCTTGGACGAAAAGATTTTATGCAATGAGAAAACATTGCAAACATCGGGATTTCCGGGGTCGCTGCGTCTTGCACGCTGGGGGTCGGTAACCATTTGCATGACCCGTTTTTGGGTTTCTTCCGGCGTGGCGGCGAGTTCGATATGGTTGTCGAGACTTTTGCTCATCTTGTTCTTGCCATCGATACCGATGATTTTCGGCGTTTCGGTGGCAACCATCTGGGGCTCGATGAGCACCTTGGTGTTGAAGCGGTAATTGAATGAGCGGACGATTTCGCGGGTAAACTCGATGTGCGGCGCCTGGTCGATTCCAACAGGCACGGCAATGGCTTTGTACAGGGTGATGTCAGCAGCCATCAGAACCGGGTAGCCAACCAGACCGTAGTTGACATTGCGCGGGTGCTGCCGAATTTTTTCCTTGAATGTGGGAAGATCGGTGAGTTTACCGAGCGGGGTAACCATAGAAAGGAAGGTGTGCAATTCGACCACCTCGGGAACATGTGACTGAATGAAGATGATGCTGTCTTTGGGGCGCAAGCCGGCAGCAAGCCAGTCCAATGCCATTTCGTAGGTGTTTTTACGCAGGTCTTTGGTCGTTTCGACGGTAGTAAGTGCGTGGATGTCGACAATACAATAGATCGTTTCATCGAAGGTATCTTGCAATGCTACGTAGTTTTTGATTGCACCGAGGTAGTTTCCAAGATGTTGTCTGCCGGTTGGGCGTGCACCTGAAAACACACGTCCTTTTTTCTTTGCCATATTCGTTCGCTCCTTAATCGATGGAGATGATGTTTTCGCTTCGTTTTCCTTCGGTTTGGGTATCTCTGAACTCTTTGAGCAATATCATGATTTCGTCGGGTCTGGCGTGCCTGCCAAGTTCGAGCTTCGAGAACAGCAGATGTCCGTTTACGGTGAGTTCGAAGCGACCGCCCCGGGAGGGGATGATGGTTACTGCTTCGATCTCTTTTTCGTAGGTTTTGAGAATTTCGGCAATCAAACTGATTGCACGGTCCGTATACCGTCAAACGGTACAATAGGTGAGCGTGATTCTCAGCATTTTCTGCCTCGCATAATCGTCAACCGTTTCGTTTCTTGTGGAAAACGGTTTTTTGAGTATATCATAAGTTGTGCATTGGAAATGGGGAAAGTTGTGAAATCGGCTTTGATTGCCTGCCGGAACCTGTGCTAAAATCAATGCAAAACATGTGATCTTTTTCAGCGTTCGAATGTTGGTTCGGAGGTGTGAAATGACTGGTGTTGTTGATGCTCGCCCTTCGCCGATTGCCGGGCAATGGTATCCTGCTGACCCGCAGCAGTTGCGCAAGCTTGATGAAGGCTTTATCAATGAAGCCCGTTTGCCGGAAATCAGCGGTGAAGTAATTGCTGTGATGGCGCCCCATGCCGGGCATTTGTATTCCGGTGCGGTTGCAGGGTATGCCTTTGCTGCTTTGAAGGGAAAGAAGCCCGAGGTCGTTGCAGTTGTTTCACCGATGCATCAGCTTTACTATCAGCCGCTTTTGACTTCTGCCCATGATGCTTATGAAACGCCTTTGGGTTTGGTCGAAATTGACCGTGACGCTGTTACTTCGTTGAGCCGGCGGCTGCAAACGAAAATCGGCGTGGAACTGACCCCGGTGCGCAATGACCCGGAGCATTCACTGGAAATCGAACTGCCTTATTTGCAAGTGGCGCTGGATTCGAATTTCAAGCTCATTCCGGTGATGCTGCGTGACCAAAGCCTGCAAGTAACCCGGGCTTTGGGGGAAGCGCTGGCGGAAGAGCTGCGAGGCAGGGATGCCGTGATTGTTGCCAGCTCGGATTTGTCACATTTTTATCCGCAGGAGATTGCGCGTGTCTTCGATTTGGAAATTTTACGCCGGGTCGAAGCTTTCGATCCGCAATCCGTTTTGAGCGCCGAAGAAGACGGTGAAGGTTTTGCTTGTGGAAAAGGTGCGGTGGCCTCTATGCTTTGGGCTGCACGCGGTCTTGGCGCAAACCGTGTCAGGGTGCTGCAATATGCAACCTCAGGCGATGTAACCGGTGATTTTAGCCGGGTTGTGGGGTATGGCGCTGCTGTTGTATACAAATCTCAATGAACGAGGACAATCCGGTTGACCAAGCCGGAGCGAATGGTGTAATTGGAAAGGAAACCGGGTAAACTGAACTGATGATAGCTTTGAATATACTATTGATTCTCATACTGATTGCGTTGAACGGCTTTTTTGTGTCGATTGAATTTGCCGCTGTTGCTTCCCGCAAGTCGAAAATCGAACTGCTTGCGAAGGAAGATAACAAGGCGGCTGAAATTGTTAAATCGTGGATCGAAAGCACATCCACCAGAGACCATTTGATTGCAGCTTCCCAGCTGGGGATTACAATCGTCAGCCTGGCTTTGGGTGCTGTGGGTGAAAACACCTTTGCGGTCATTCTGGAGCCGTTATTCAGTGATTTTAATTTTCCCGAATCGATGCATTCCCTGAATTCGTTGATTAGTGCTTTGCCCCTGATTTTATCGCTGGTGATTGTAACCAGTGTGCATGTGGTTTTCGGGGAGCAGGTGCCCAAGGTGGCTACGCTGCATAACCCTGAAAGGTTTGCCCTGTTTGGTGCATACCCGATGAAATGGTTCGCAACGATTTTCAAATGGTTCGTCGATATTCTGGACTGGTCGACAAGGCATGTGTTGAAAATTCTCGGGCTGGAGCCGGGGGAGGGGCATGTGCTGGTGTATTCGGTGGATGAAATCAAGCATATTGTCGATGAGTCCGAAGAGGTGGGGGTGCTCGAAGAGCCTGAAAAGGAAATGCTGCATGCGATTTTCGACATCGGGGATATGCTGGCACGGCAGGTGATGATGCCCCGAACCGAGATTTTGGCAGTCAAGGCGGATACCTCGCTCGAAGAATGTATCCGTCTGGCTACGGATTCGCCGTTTACCAAGTTCCCTGTTTATGAAAATGACCTGGATCATATCATCGGGATTATTTACATCAAAGATATTCTGCGTGCTTTGCAGGACCCGGAAAAACATAACACAACGGCGCGTTTCCTGGTGCGCGAAGGGTTGTTTGTGCCTGAAACGATTACCGTCAAAGCGCTGCTGGAACAGTTCCGGGTTTCGCATCAGCATATTGCCATTGTGCTGGATGAATATGGCGGCACTTCCGGGTTGGTGACTCTGGAAGATGTGATGCGGGAAATCGTGGGTGAAGTCAGCGATTTTCTGGATTTTTCGCAGCCTGAAATTCAAACGATGCCGGATGGTTCGGTTTCCCTAAACGGGATTGCTTTGATCGACGAAGTGAATGAGGAGCTTGGGTTGAATCTGAAAGAACCGAATTACGATACGATTGCGGGATATGTTCTGGGAAAGTTGGAAAGAATCCCGCATTTGGGGGATGTTGTGGAAGAGAACGGTGTGCGGCTGCGTGTAGATGAAATGGACGGGATGCGGATTGCCAAATTGACGTTGTCCCGGGTCGAGCAGGAAGAGCCCCCGGCCGATGACAGCGATTCGTAGCGGTTTCCGGGCAGTCCGGTTTGGATTCCGATGACAACGTATGTGGAAATTGCGGTGAATGTTCCCCAGGCAAAGGGGGTTTTCCACTATCATTTGCCTGAGAATCTGGAAAAAACTGCTTTGGCGGGGTGTCTTGTCGAGGTGCCTTTTGGTAGGCAATCTGTGCAGGGGGTGATTTTGGATTTTGTCGATTCACCGGCAGTTGCCCAAACAAAACCTGTAACCATGATGCTGGACGAGAAACCCGTTTTGACACAGGCGCAAATTTCTCTGGCAAGGGAAATTTCGGAACGCTTTCTGGCGCCGCTTTCCGCTTGTGTTGCCTTGATGATTCCGCCCGGGTTGAATCAGGTCGTGGATACGCGTTACAACCTGGTGCCTGAAAGCGGGTGGGAGGAAGACAAGAAGCTCAGCCGTTCACAAAAAAGGTTGTTGAATTTACTGGCACAACGCGGCGCTCTGCGGGGAAGGCAGATAGGGCGGGCTTTGTCTCATCAGGATTGGCAGCGAACCGCGCGGTCTTTGGTGCGCAAGGGGTATATCGAAGGCCATTCGGAATTGCTTCCGCCGAGAGCGAAGCCAAAGGTCGTCAGAACGGTGCAGCTGGCTGTGCCCGGTGAGGAAGTACAACGGCGAATGGGGGACCTTGCACGCAATGGGAGCAAAGCCCTCGAACGGCGACAGGCAGTGCTGCGTTTTCTTCTGCGGGAGCCGGGCCCGGTAAATGTCTCATGGGTGTATGCCGAGAGCGGAGGAAATACTGCTGATCTCAGGAAACTGGCGGATATGGGGTTGATAACGCTCAGTGCGGGTGAGGTATGGCGAGATCCGCTTGGCGATGTTTCACCGGTGTTGTCGAAACCACCTGTGCTTACCCGGGGGCAGCGCGATGTGTGGCAAAAAGTGGCTGCCGGTATCGGGAAGGCAGCTTCCGGAGGAGAAGTTCTTCCGTTTCTGCTGCATGGAGTAACCGGATCCGGCAAAACGGAGATTTATTTGCGGGCTGTCGAGGAAACAATCGAACGGGGACGGCAGGCGATTGTCCTTGTGCCGGAAATTGCACTTACGCCACAAACGGTCAAGCGCTTTCTGGCACGTTTTCCGGGTCGGGTCGGCTTGATACATTCCCGTCTCTCGCCGGGGGAGCGGTATGATACCTGGAGACGGGCGCGCCGGGGAGACCTTTCCGTGATTGTTGGCCCGCGCTCGGCTTTGTTTGCTCCTTTGCCTGATGTGGGGCTGATTGTGGTAGACGAATGCCACGATGATTCGTATTATCAGGCTGACAAATTGCCCTATTACCATGCCCGTGAAACTGCTATTCTTTATGCGCATATCAATAGGGGCGTTTGCCTGATGGGTTCGGCTACTCCTGATGTTACCAGCGTTCATCGTGCCAGGAGGAAAGAGTGGGTTTATCTTTCTCTTCCGGCGAGAATTTTGGCACACAAGCAAACGATACGCAGGCATTTGCAGCAAATTCATGCCGAGCGTTCGCAATATAAACCGCTGGAAAATGACGCAGAAAGTATCGAATTGCCTGCGGTGCGGGTTGTCGATATGCGGCAGGAACTGAAAAGCGGTAACCGTTCGATTTTCAGCCGGGTATTGCAAAACGAACTGGCAAATGTGCTTGCCGCCCGTCAGCAGGCAATCCTGTTTCTCAACCGGCGCGGGTCGGCAACTTATGTGTTCTGCCGGGATTGCGGGTTGACGTTGAAATGCCCGCGCTGCGGAACCCCCCTGACTTATCACAGACCAGCCGGCGGATGGAACGCAGATAGCTCGAACGGTGTGCTGCGGTGTCACCGCTGCGGTTATCAGCGGGGAATGCCGGCGAAGTGCCCGAACTGTCACAGCAAAAACATTCGGCAGTACGGGATGGGAACGGAACGGGTCGAGCAGGAGGTACGGAAGCGATTCCCGGAGGCGCGTACCTTGCGCTGGGATTGGGATACTACCCGAAAGAAGGGCGCCCATGACGCTATTTTGACGCTTTTTGCCACTCATCAGGCGGATATTCTCATTGGCACACAAATGCTGGCAAAAGGGCTGGACTTGCCCCGCGTGACTTTGGTCGGTGTGGTTTTGGCGGATGTGGGTTTGAGTTTGCCGGATTACCGGGCGGGAGAACGTACTTTTCAACTTCTGACACAGGTCGCCGGCAGGGCGGGGCGAAGCCCTTTGGGCGGTAAAGTGGTGTTGCAGACGTTCATGCCCGAGCATTTTGTGATAAGGGCGGCGGCAAAGCACGACTACCGGGCTTTTTATACCGAAGAAATTGCCTATCGCCGGGATTTGGGTTATCCGCCGTTTTCGCATTTGGTGCGCATCGAGATTCGCGGAAAAGCGAAAGACGAAGTCGAGGAAAACGCTATGCGTTTGGCGGGATTGATTCGCGGCTGGATGACCCCGGAGCAAAAGCGAAAGGTGGATATGATTGGGCCTGTGCCGTGTTTTTTCGAACGTGTTGCAGGAGAATACCGCTGGCAGATTATTCTGCGCGGATTGAATCCGGCATCTGTGCTGCGGGCACATTCAATTGGCGATAATCGTATTGAAGTTGATCCCCCTTCACTGCTATAATTGGGGAAGAAGATTGTCAGGAGTTTTTTTATGCAAATGCGCCAGGAGATATTAACCTGGGACGAGGTGGATCAATTAATCGATCATCTCATCCCGCAGTTCGAGACAGAATTTCAGGCAATGCTGATTGTAACGCGCGGCGGCATCATCCCGGGTGGTTTGCTGGCTGAGGCAATGGATATCACCCACGTGCTCACCGCGGCTGTTGATTTTCCGGCTGAAATCGAGCGGGAAAGATCGAAGTTGTTTGCCTGGCCAAAGTTCATTCAGTTTCCGGAAAGCGGTTTATTGAAAGACAGAGTGACGTTGATTGTGGATGATGTCTGGGGGTCAGGGCGGACGATTACTGCGGTGAAAAACCGGACGAAATCGGCAGGCGGGATTCCTTATACCTGTGTATTGCATTTCAATCCATACCGCAATCTCTTCGGCAGTGTCCGGCCGGATTATTTTGCGGCAACGACGAATGCCCATATTATTTACCCTTGGGAAATCGACCGCGGGCCAAAACTGGTGCGCAGGACACCGATGGGTAAAGGATGAAACGATAGTGTTCTTGGGGTGATGCATGAAAATCATGAAATCAACGTGCGCAGAGAAAATTGCTGCGTTACAGCATAACCGCTATTTCGAAGGTGTGGAAGTCGAAATTTTACGGGAATTGACTGACCACATGACATTAAACCAGTATTCGCGCGGTGAGATTTTGTTCTTCGAAGGAGATGTGTGTGCCGGTTTGTTCATTTTGCAAAGCGGCAGTGTCAAACTTTACAAACTTTCACCGCAAGGCAGGGAGTTAATCATCCGCGTGCTTCAGGGGACGGAAACATTCAATGAAGTGCCGGTTTTCGATGGCAAGGAAAACGCAGTGAATGTTTCGGTGCTGGAAGACAGCCGCATCTGGAACATCGATGCCCAGGCTTTGCGGGATACTTTGCACCGCTATCCGCATATGGCGCATTCGATCATTCTCAGCCTGAGTAAAAACCTGAGGATGCTGGTAGACCTGGTCGAGGAAATGTCTTTCTTTCAGGTAACCACACGTTTGGCACGGTTGATCATTGCGCTTTCGGACGAAGAATTGGCAGGGAACCGGAACGATCGGGTTACCCAGGATGAAATGGCTGCCCGTTTGGGAACCGTGCGGGAAGTTGTGGCGCGTTCTTTGCGGGAACTGGAACGCAGCGGGGTAATTCATACGTCCAGGGGAAAAATCGAGGTGCTGGATCCGCAGATGCTGATTGAGTGGGCGCATCTTGTCCGGGTTACGTATGATATGAAGCGGTTCGGTTAGTCTAACCGGGGGTTTTGCTGTGCAGTGCGGCGGGCAAATACGCTGCAAGAAAGTGTACCCTGTTCGAGATATTCTGACACTTGTTCCAATCGATTGATACGTTAGAAAACGGAGAAAATCCGATTCATCCGGTTGTTCACTGACGCCGGAGAAGGGGAGCGCGCTTTGCTTGCCCCGTTGCCTGGGGGAGAGAGGGGGTTACAGGATTTCGATATGGCTGCCTTCGGCTGTTTTGGTGACTTCGATGCGGGTGGGGAAGGCTTCTTTCATTTCGTCGATGTGTGTGATGACAAGAATTATTTCAAAATCATCAGCAACCTTGTTGATTGCTTCGAGCAGACGCTGCCTGCCGGTGACATCCTGGCTGCCAAATCCTTCGTCGATTACCAACGTTTGCAGGCGCCCACCGGCGCGGTTTGCCAGTAATTTGGAAAGGGCGAGGCGAATGGCGAAGTTTACGCGGAAGGATTCCCCGCCGGAATACATTTCATAAGCCCGAATGCCGCTGCTGTCACTGATTTGAATTTCGAGGGTGTCTTTCAGGTCTTTGCGCTTTTTGTCTTTCAGCTTGCGTTGTGTGATGAAGCGGATGGACATATTCCCGCCGCTCAGCCGCTGAAGAATCTCGTTGGCTTTATTCTCGATTTCGGGCAGGGCTTGCTCAATGAGCAGTGCGGGCACGCCGTTGCGCCCGAAGGCTTGTTCGAGTTGTTCGTAATGGCTTTTATGTTCGGCGTGCTCTTCGCGTTTGGCTGTGAGAATCTCCAGATGTTCCTTTTGTGCCTTGATTGATTCGACCAGCTGTTGTGCTCTGCCCATTTCCATCCGCAGCCGGTTTTCCTGTTCCTGAATATCGAGCAAGTCGGATTGCGCTTTGGCAATATCGGGCATTTCGGCTTCTGCTGCGGCAAGCTGTGCACTGTACTTGTCGTATTTTTTTTGCATGGATGCAATTTCCGTTTTGATTGTACGGATTTCGTCTTGAAGAGCGCTGATGCTGCGTTCGAGCGGCTGGAGTGCTGCCCGAGAGCGTTCGAGGGCATGGTATTCTTCTTCGATGTGTGTGCTTTCGGCAAGTTGTTTGCGCAGGGCATCGTGTTCGCTGGCGTCGTATCCGATTGCTTTCAACCCGGCGTCGATTTCTGCCAGTTGTTTGCGTGCCTCGAGGGCATAGTTTTCGCTTTTCAGCACGTTCTCGATTTCAGCAAGTCTGGCTGCCTGGGTTGCTTCCCACATTTTTCGTTTGTTTTCGATTTCGAGCCGTTTGTTTTCGAGCTGGTCGAGTGTTCGGTTCAGGTTGCGTAAAGTCGTTTCCGCTTTGCCGAGCCGGTTGATTTCCTTTTCCAAGTCGGCAACCTGCCGCGAAACGGTTTCCAGCAGGCTTTTGTTTTTGCGGTACTTATCCCCCATGGTTTTGCCCTGTTCGTTGAGGCTGCGGATGAGCACTTGTTTCTCGTCTTCTGCCAGTGGTTTCCCGCAGGTGGGGCAGCTTGCAGCGATGGCTTGCAGGGATTCGATGCGGGCTTTGATTTCATTCATTTCTTTTTTCAGGCGCGGGTTTTCGGCTCTGGCGTCGGCTTCTTCCTGACGCAGTTTTTCCCGTCGGGCGATGCTGTGTTCCCGCTGGTCGAGTTTTGTTTGTGCTTCCTGAATTTGTGTTTGGGTGCCCCGGATTTCTTCGGAAAGACCGTCCATTTTGGCAAGCATCGCGTCGAGATGTGCCCGCTGTTCAAGCAGGGAATCCCTTTCTTGCCGAAGCCTTGCGCGTTCGGCTGTGATTGCCTGCAAAGGCACCTGCCGGCGTTTTTCCTGGGTATGGAACTGGGCAGCCGTTTCATTCCAGCGTTCCAGTTCCTGCCGAAGCCGGCGGTAATTTTCGAAATCTTTTTTGATATTGGGGGCGCGTTCGAGCAGACTTTCGTACCGCTTTCTTTCCGTAATGTGTTCTTCGAGAGTCTTTTCTTTACTTTCAAGAACCTTTTGTCTGGCATCCAGCTGTTGTTTGATCGTGTTGACCAACTGGCGCTGGCCTTCAAGGGAAGCACGGGTTTGATTGATGCTTTCCAGATTCTTCTCTTGAAGCATACGCATGCCGGTGAGCTTTTTTAATTCGGTTTGAACGTTTGCCAGTGTGCTGGTGTGTTCTTTCTCTTTGGCGATTTCTTCCCGGAGCCCGTTTATCTGGCTGTCGATGATGCTGATTTGATGTTCGACTTCCCTGCGTTTTGACGTTGTTTTTTCTTTGAACGCTTCCCAGATATCCAGTTTGAGGATGCTCGAAAGGATTTCTTTTCTGCGTGCGGATGTCTGGCGGGTGAACTCGTCGGCTTTGCCTTGCAGAAAGAAAGAAGCGTTGACGAAGGTGTCATAGTCCATCCCCAGAGTTCTTTCAATCAGCGCCTGGGTATCCCGCAGGCGTCTTTCGGTAAGCGGTTTCCAGTTGCCTTCATCGCCCTTGATTTGGAATTCCAGTGATTTGGTCTTTTCCCGCGGGTGCATACGCTGGATACGGTAGATGTTCCCTTCGTAGGAAAAGATCAGGCTGACCTCGGCTTTTTGTGATTTGCTGTTGATGATCGAATCGTCGTTTTTGCGTGCTTTGCCGAAAAGGACCCAGGTAAAGGCATCGAGAATGGATGATTTTCCTGCGCCATTGGGCCCGGAGATGCAAGCCAAATGAATGCCGCGAAAATCGATTGTCGCAGTTGCCTTGTATGAGAGGAACCCGGTGATTTTCAGTTCGATTGGTATCATGGTAAACTAGCCTGATTTTTGAAATTGCGGGATTGTTTTGCCGATGTTTCATCCTGCCTGATGATTATAACAAGGAGAACTCTGTTTTAGCGATGCACTTGCCGGAGAGAACTGTGAAACACAGCCGGGGGCATGCCGCTTCCCGGAGAAATATATTTGGCTGGACGCGGGATAGTTATGCCTTGCTGAGCAGCTTCGTTTTGGTCATTCTGTTGATTCTCTATTTTTGGCGTCCGCTGGCGGTTGAATATCTTTCTTATATCGATTGGCAGGGACGCTGGTGGTTGCAGCTCGATTGGCTTTTGATTGGCATTTTTCTTGTCATGACGTTTCTGATTATGTGGGGGGCGAACCTGAAAAAAGACATCTGGATAGTTTTCGTCGGTTTTGTCGGCGGGCTGGTAATCGAAAGCTGGGGAACGCAAACGGCAATCTGGACGTATTACACGCTGGAACGACCGCCTTTGTGGATTATTCCTGCCTGGCCGATTGCCAGTTTGTCGATTGACCGCCTGTTGAATCTGCTCGGGAGGGTTTTTCCGCAAGGGACGGAGCAGAGGTACAAGTGGATTTACTGGCTGGTGTTCACGGCTTTTTACGGTTTGATGCTGGGGTTTGTCGCACCGACATTGGACAAGCCGTTGACGCTTTTTTCTCTTGGGTTGACCGCCTTTATGGTTCTCACTCCGACAGATTATCGTACTGCGGTGTTGACTTTTGCCGCAGGGGCAGGATTGGGGTATTTTCTGGAAAGATGGGGGACGACACGGCAATGCTGGATGTATTATACGGGCGAAACGCCGCCTTTCTTTGCTGTTCTGGCGCACGGGATGGCGGCTGTCGCTTTTTGGCGGACGGTGGATGTGCTCCGGCAGCTGACCTTGCGCCTGCGCCTGAGTAACCAGACCGCAAATCCCGAAGCAGGAGACTGATTGCCGGACAGGTTTTTGCGTAGCGGATGAACAGGGCGCAGGTTTGTGGTTTGCCGTTTGGTTTCGTCAGGCACACTGATTAGGCAAGCAGCAAGCCGATAGCGATGGCAATGCCCGCTCCAACCAGGGAGGCGAGAAAGTTGACTGCATCGTTGTTAAGCCATTGCAGCCCGCGCAGGTGGTGTGTCCGGTTACCGCAGCTGTGAACGGGATGGCGCTCGGTTTCTTTTGCGCATGTTTTGCAATAGTAAATTGCCTGAAGGGAAGCGCCAAGCAAGGAGTCGAACAATGACCCTGCCAAACCGGCGCCGAGGCTGATGAGTGCAAGTGAATACCAGATAACCTGATGATTGAAAAGGGCACCGATTAATCCAATCAGCAAGGCGCCTCCCATGGTCGAAAGCGTGCCCAACAGGGAAATGCCACCGGATGTGCCTGCTTCGACGGGATGGAAATTCGTTATCAGGCGGGGGGCGCTGGGGTTGAGTACGCCCAGTTCGGTTGCCCAGGTGTCAGCGTTGACCGTTGCCATTGCACCGATGAACCCCAGCCAGGGGATGGAGGACTGCCGAAAAAACAGGGTGGAGACAACGAAAATTGTTCCCAACAGCCCGTTGGCGAGCACTTGCCCCCAATCGCGTTCGTTTCCCTTGGCGAACTTCTCACTGATGGATTCTTTTCGGATGCGGAAGAATTTCGAAAGCAGGCTGGAGGAAATAAAAAAGGTCAACAAGACGGCTGCCCACGGGAACCCGCCGAAGGCGAAAATGGCACCGCCGGTGAGCGCTGCTGCGATGGCGCCGCTGGTATCGAGTGTTTTTGCCTTTTTGGCAAGCAGGCTGACTAAAATGCCGATGAAAAAACCGAAAACAATCTGGATAGCATGTGGATAATTCATTGAAATCTGTGGATAACTCCTGTTTTTGTGTGGATGAGATTATTGCCAATGGAGAATCAGGCCCATGGCAATCAGGTAGAGCAAAGCCGTGACTGCACTGCTGCCCCACAGCAGGTAGGCAAAAAACCTGTTTTTCTCTTCGCGAAAGAAAAATGCACCGGCAAGAAAATTGATGAAGAAAGTGAAGCCGTTGAGCAAGGGCAGCAGCATTAAACGGATAGCAGGAATTGGACTGCGAAGTCCGCCGGTGCTGCGGAAGCCGAGGGAAATCCGGCTGCGGGTGGTGATTGCAAACGCAGCCCATACGAAAAGCGCCAATCCGAGAACAAAACTGACGAGAATCAGGTAGCGTGCCGGGCGCTTTTGCCAGATACGGGCAAACAAAAATGCGGGTAACACGGATTGCTGACGGGGTGGTTCAAGGGAGCCGAGTTCGATGAGCGCCCGGTAGGCATTGGTGAATGCTTCCGGGTTTCCGGGAGAGATAGCGAAGGTCGTTTTTGGCGTATCGATGAGGAACAGCGGATCGGTTTGGGTTGCGAAGAATTCCAGGGTTTTGTCGTTCGCAAGGTGCTTATGCCCGAGAATTGCCCCCGGGAACCGCAGCAATGGCAGGGGAATTTTGTCTTTTCCCGGAGAAACTTGCTGTATCCAGTTGACTTCGTTCATGGCGATGATTTCCTGCCTGAAGCCCCAGTTCAGGCGAATGCTGTCGCGGTCGAGGATGTATGATGCGTTTTTCATGGCATACATGCGATAGCCAAGCAAGGGGATGAAAAACAACGCCAATGCCACCGGTGTAAAAAAGAAAATGAATTCGGGGCTGATTTGTACGTGTGCGATATGCCATAAACCCCACCCGCCCAGCACAACAAAGCCGGCGATACCGGCAGCGTGGGCAAGCATTCCAGTGCGCAAAGGCGGGGTAAAGACATAAGTATCTTCCATGAAAACTATTTATACCATGCAGGTTGAAGGTTTGAGCGGGAAATTGCAAGATGGTATTAAGCTATAATTCTTTGCGGAAAGATTGATTCGGGAAGCTGAATATTGATGAAACGGGAGGTCGTTGAAAATGGAAACCATTCGGATTTGGCACAATCCCCGCTGCAAAACAAGCCGTGCGGGTTTGGCTTATTTGCGGGAAAAGGGGGTTGAACCACAGATATTCCAGTATTTGAAAGAGGGTTTTCGGGCGGAAACGTTGGCAAAGTTGATCCGGCAGTCAGGTTTGCCGGTTGATAAATTCATCCGCAAACAGGAGAAACTATACAGGGAACTCGGATTGAAAGGGAAACAGCTCACCGCCGAAGCGTTTGCCGAGTTGGCTGAGAAACATCCCAAGTTGCTGCAACGGCCGATTGTCATACGCGGCGACAAGGTTGTGCTGGCTCAGCCTCCGGAAGCTGTGGATGAATTGCTGGGTTGACGAGGCAACTGCTTGCCGGAAATGAGCGGGGGCTGCCCGTGACGGAAAAATGATAAGGCGCATGGGATATACCCATACGCCTTTGATTACCAAGCCCGATATTGATACTCCGTAGAGCTATTTCAGGCTGAACACGATGTTGACGGTGACGTTGACAAACATTTCGCCTGCCGAGATGGGAACTTCGTTGGCGGGGGCGGCTTCTGCCATATCTTTGGCGTAGGCCCGCATCACCGGTGCGGGGGAATTGGTGTAGGTGTTGATCGAGAGAACTTCATCCAGCGAAACCCCGGCTGCTTTTGCAATCGTTTCTGCCCGTTCGCGTGCGTTTTTCACTGCGGCAGCGAGAGCATTCTGGTAGGCGCTTTCCCGATCGGTCACATCGAATTGGATACCGTTGATGTTATTGGCGCCTGCTTTCGTTACGGCGTCCAGAATTTTACCGATTTTATCGAGATCCCGAACGGTTACGCGAACGGTATTATCGACAATGTAAGTGATGCCAAGTCGTTCGCCCTCTTTTCCCCAGTTTTGCTGAGGATAGACACTGAAATTGCTGGTGCTAATGTCTTTGTCTTTAATTCCGAAGGATTTCAGGGCTTTGATTACGGCTTGTGCGTTTTTGTTATTGGCGGCGATTGCTTCGGAGGCGTTTTTGTTTTCGTTGTGAACCCCGATGGAAATCCTGGCCAGGTCAGGGGTCAGGGCAACCCTGCCGCTGCCGGAAAGGGTCAGCGTTCGTTTGTTTTCGTTGTCTGAATCCGTGTTGAGTTTGCCGGTGGCGGCAGATGCTCCGGAAGCACAGGCGTTCAGGACAAGCCCCGCAAGGATAATCAGGGGGATAACCATATATTTTTTGTTTCTCATGTTCTTGCTCCTTTGTAACTTGCAAACCTGATTGGTTTGATTCTTGTTTTGCTGTTATTTAGACGAACTACCAGCTGGAAAAGTTCCGGAATGCGGTATCGAAGCAGCCAGTGAATTGAAACAAGCGAAACAAATGGTTGTTCGCTTGTATTATACTTTATGTATACGCAAGAAAAAACGATGGAAATACCGGCTTGTTGCCGTGAGGATTTCGGATGGAAAACTCATTCCGGGTTTCTCATCAATGATACAATCGTAGCAGGCAGGATTTTCAGGAGCGGTCGAGGAAAAAGATATGTCGCTGGATTATCTTCAATTACGAAACCAGGTGCGCAGCCTGGGTGAGCAAGCCATAAAACAGGAAGAGACATTAAAATCCCTGCAAGAGGAAGCTTCCGTTGTCTTGAAAGAGTATGCTGAAAAGCAGGAAAAGCTCAGGGAAAAGGTGTTCCGTGCGGTCGACCAGACACGCAACCTGCGATGTGCCATCCCCGGGCGGGAGTCTCTCAATGCCAGCTTTGCGGTGCAGGAGATGAAAGCGGACTTGGGGATTGTCGCTGCGGATGGATCGCAAATCAACCCTGATCCGCACGGAGCGGTGATGTATTATTTAATCAACACCGGCGCCATTCGGCTTTGGTGTGGAAAAGGTGAAGCGCCCGGGGTCTTCATGGAAAGCCGGCTGTATTACGGGGATGATCTGCATACCAACCACGGTACGGTTTCTGCCGGCATGGTCGCATTGAAACGGGATTTGAGAGAACGAGCATTCCTCTCCGAATTGGTGCAAGCCTGGATAGCGGAAGAACGGCATCCGCAGGTGATGCTTGGGCTTACTGACGGACCGCTGGAATTGTGGGAACCGCGGGAAACCAGCGGAGACACCGCAAAAGAATATCGCGAGGCTTTGGAAAAGTACCGCAAATCGCTCAGGGAGTTGAAACATTGCGGGGCGGCAACAGCCGGCTATGTCGATCATCCACGGGCGGATTTGGTTGTGCGCTTGCTGGAAATTGCTGTTTTGCCGGAGAATGAACTCAGCAATGCGGATACGGTACGGCGCTATCGCGGGGTAACCGATACGGCTTTGTTTCGGGAAATTCTGCATACCGGCGAACGCTCTGCTGTTTTTGGCATTCAGGCGCAGTCCGCAAAAGATTATCCTGATGAGTTGGGGCTGCATTTCTTTTATTTGAATGCAGGTACATCAGGCCGTTCTGTGCTTGCCCGCGTGGAAATTCCGGCATGGGTGGCGAAGGATGATTTTTTGTTGAATATTGTCCATAGCGCATTGCTTGAGCAAAGCAGGATTTTGGGGACACGCTCCTATCCTTACTTGCTGCACCGGGCACATGAAGCCGCTGTGGTTACTTATGATGACCGTGACCAGTTGACACAAATGATTTTGCTGGAACTACGCCGGCGCGGGATTTTTGTGGGTGAAGGCTCTGTCAAACAGGCAGTAAAGAATCAGATGAAAAAGTGAGGTTGTATGATGACTTCGATTGAAATTGGGCGGTTGTTGCGCACTGACCTTTCCGGGTTTGTCGCGGGATGCAGAGTGTCACAATTGGATGCTCCTGAATTCGGGAGCCTGGTAAGGGTAACCCCGCAGGACGGGCTGGATATTTTCGGCCTGGTATCGAATATCCGCATCGATGATGACGGTATCGTCAGGCAGCTGGTAACGGCAGAGCGGGTCGATGAAGCGGTGGTTGCCGATAACCGGGTCAACCGGAATATTCCCATCGAAATCGATGTGCTTACGGTGGGATACCGAACTGGGGGCAGGATTCGTCATAGCCTTCCGCCGAAACCGCCATTAAGTCTGGATAAATTGTATCGCTGCGAGGACGAAGATTTGCGGGCTTTTACAATGGATGGCTTCGGGTATTTTCGGCATGTTTTGCGTGCAGAAGATGCCCCGGTAGGGGAACTGCTTGCAGCGCATATTCGTCAGGCGCAGGCTGCTCATGCCGAAGGTGGAAAACCGGCGTGGGGAAAAGATGCCGCCAGAGAGCTGATTGTGCTGCTGCGGGATGATTATTCGGCATTGATGGCGGTTTTGGGGGCTCTGCGGGACGCACTTCCGGAAGTTTGGGAAAGGTAAAGGATGGCATCGATGGCAACAGAAAAAGAAAACAAGGAAATCATTGGTTATATCGTTGGCGGCGGTTTGCAGGAAAACTTGCGTGTGCGCTTGACGGTGCCGGCACATGACGTGCAGGAGGGGGCATTCGTGGTCATCAAGAGCGGAAATTGGCAGTTTTACGGGCTGGTGACCGATATCCAGCTGGGGGCAACGGATCCGCGTTTTGCTGATGAGCAAAGCGAAGGGCGCTTGTCTTCCGGGCTGGCGGAATTACTTCACGGGCAAACGCTTTTCACGAACCTGGAAGTGCTGCCGGCGCTGATGCTGGAGAGCGGACCTGATCAGAATGCTCATCCTGAGGCGTATACGGCATGGCTGGATGAAGTCAGTGCCCGCCCGGAAGGAATGCCGGGGCTGGTGCCGGTGAAGACCGTGCCGCCTCATCATGCCGAAGTGCGTATGGCTGCGGCGGAT
>CAYWFK010000004.1:0-89887 GCA_964457375.1 uncultured Anaerolineales bacterium | reverse complement strand
CATCTTCATCTTCGGTTTGGGGAATGTCGGGAATGGCGTCCGGGAGGTCACGCTCGAGGTGGCGCAGCGGCGGGTAGGTGAACGCCAGAACCGTGAACAGAATGACGGAGAAACCAATGACGATGTAGAGCAGCCCCGTGCCGCGTCCGCTGCCGGTGCCGATAATTTTGCCGACGGTGGGCGCCAGTGAACCCCCTTCTCTCAGCAGGGGTTCGAAAATCTTTTCAGCCAGCGGCCCGGCGATGAGAATCCCCAAAGGCTGTGCGGACCAGGCAATCATCCGGCGCACGGAAAAGACCCGCCCCTGAATATCCGCTTCCACTTTGCTTTGCCAAAGCGCCTGACTGCTGCCATCCATGAGCGGAATGAAGAACATGGCAATGAATCCGGCGATGCTGATTAGTGTCAGGGACGGGTTGATGCCCAGTGCAATGATTGCCATCCCGTCGATAACTGCCGGGATGAATACGCCTTTGACGCGATCTTTGGGACCTCCCCAGGCACTCATGACCAGTGTACCGATGAACATCCCCAGTCCGATGATGGAATAGACAATGCCGACCGTATCGGGTTTTGCCATTTCGAGCAGCATGGGGGTGAAGAGCGGGATGAACATGGCATCGAAAAAGTTTACACCGGCGAAGAATAATAACAATCCCAGTAATCCTTTGCGCTGCCGGATATAATGCCAGCCATATTTCGCTTCGTGTAGCAGTGACCCTTTGCTTTCTTTGCCGGCTTGGGTTTGTCTGGGTTTGGGAATGCGAACTGCGAACAATGTGATGACAGCGAAACCGAAGGTGATGAAGTCAATCAGGATGATGGAATTCATTCCCTGAGCGACATATAAACCGCCGGCGACGACGGGTGTAACCAGCTGCGAAATCGCCTCGCCGATTTGAACCATTCCGCTGGCGCGTCCCAGGTCTTTTTTGGGCATCAGCATGGTGGTTACCGCGGAATAAGCAGGCCACTGGAAGCTGGTGAAGGCTGAATTCAGGGCGGTAATCAGCAAAACATGCCAGATTTCAAGATGGCCGCTTGCATAAAGTATCCAGACGGCAAGGGTCGTAAGCCCTGCACACGTATCGCTCAAAATCATAATCCAGCGTCTGTTCCAGCGGTCAACCAGGGCACCGGCCAGCGGGGACATGAGCAATGTGGGCAAAGAGAAAGCAAGCACATTGAGTGCAAAAAGCGTTGTCGATTTGCTTTGTTCGTAAACCCATACGCTCAGGGCAAAGCCTGTCAGCCCGGAGCCGACTGTGGAAATCAGTTGCCCGAACCAAATGATGTAAAAAATGCGTTTATTGCGTGTGACTTTGTCTGCCTGTTTTTCTGGCAGTGTGGATTTCATTGTGTGCCTTTCTTGCGTATACCTTTTCAGGCGAGCAAAGGGATCAGGTATGCTGGATTTGGATGCTGCCGGCAGGTCTTTCCCGATAGTATTGCCGATAGATTTCTTGTGAGAATTATTGGCGTATCGTGACTGTTTGATTACATGACTGCGGGGTCATATGTTACGCATATAGATAGTACCTGTCAAGGAATGTTTTGGTTCAATAGCATCTTGCTCCGGCTGCTCATCGGGACGGAGCGGATGCAGGTTGACGATTGAGATAGTGTTTTCAGGGATATTGGCCTTGAATGGCAAGGCGGGTGTAAGTTCACGGGACGTATACCGGCAGGTCGAGGACGGTGGCAACGCCGTTGTGTATTTTTATATGATAAAGAAATACACTTTGCGGGGGCATTTCGGTGATGTCAGCACCGCAGCAGGGACCGCGGACGAAGGTTTCTCCGTGGCTTCGGAAGGTAACCTGAAAAAGAAACTCTTCTTCCGACAGGCGTTTTTGCAGCACAGTGCTTTCCACCGGAAGACACTCCATCCCGTTTTGCTCGCAAGCGCGTTGCCACAATCCCGCTTTGTTTTCGGATGCGATATCCGGGTTCATATCCTGCAAGGTTTCGTAGCTTCCGCCAAACCGTTGAACGGCTTCCTGATAGTGCTTGTTTGCCAGCGCATCGAAAAAGGCGAGCAGGGCGTTTTGGGCGGCGGCGACTGCTTCCGGGGGGGAGACTGACAAATCAGCATCGCCCGGGTGTAACCACCATGTTTTGCCGCGGTCGTCTCTCAGCTGGGCGAGATTGCGTTCAGGAAAACTGAGGATGCGGAAGTTGTGCGAGGCTGTTGATGCTATGGCTTTGATGGTACCTTTGGTTAAGTTCACCAACACCAATTCTGTTTTGGGAACATCTGTCTGGCAATCGGAGAAGGCAGCGAAAAGCAGCAATGTTCCATCCGGCGACCAAGTGAAGTCCGTTCCATATTTTGCGGGTTTCGAAAAGCTGATGGGCAGCCGGGCGGATGTTTCCCCGGCGAGGTTGTAAATAGCCAATGCCCGCGGTGTGTATTCAACCAGCAGGTTACCGTCAGGCGAGACGGTGTTCGGGTTTCCGGGCACTAGTTCAATACCATGTTCGATGATATCGATACGCTTCGTTGCCGCCGTCGGGAATTGTGCGCAAGTTGGCGTGAGAGGCTTTTCGGTGAAGAAAAGATAGCGTTCGTCTTCTGTCCAGCGCAGCACGACGGGGCGCAGGATTGCGGTATCGAAACTGCGCCATTCATCGATCAAGGTCCAGCTATCGCCTGTGCGGGAATCCAGCAGCTCGAAGCGAATGTGGTAGTGGCTGCCCGGGCGCAGTTTCGTTTCCTCATCGGGTAAGGCGATGATCGTTTTGGCGGTGTAGTTCCCTTGCGGGGAAATGGTTTCGCTTGCGCTGCGTTGGCAGTTTTGTAAATTGTCTGTGGGGGAAGGCTGTGGTGAAGGCGTTGTTGAAGAACTGCCGGCGGGGAAAATCGTCGCGTAACCGATGGACTTGGTGCATTCGAGAATGAAAGTTGGGGCTGGCGTTTTGCTGGCGAGGGGGATGGTTTCCTGCTTTTTGCAGGAAGTCAGGATTACAAGAGAGAGGAAGATTATTGAAATCATCCTTGGGCGGCGGGTTTTCATCGCATACCTCCGGTTGTTGCTGTGAAAAGACAGGCGGGAGAGAACGAACGGCTTACTGCAAGGCTTCGGCAAGAATTTCGATGGGGTGACGGGCAGTGCGTCCCGTTGTGTGCTTGATTTGTTCCCGGCAGGAAGTCCCCGGCGCACAGATGATCGTTTCTGACGTTGCCGCGCGGATAGCCGGGGCGAGGGAAAGTTCGGCAATTTTAATCGAGAGTTCGTAATGTTCCTGTTCGTAGCCAAATGAGCCTGCCATCCCGCAGCAACCGGCACTGGTTTCTTCCACTGTACAATTGGGGATCATCCGGAGCATTTCCCGCGTTGCCCGGGTGCCGAAATTAGCTTTTTGCTGGCAGTGGCCATGAAAGAGAATATGGCGGGGCGTATTGTCGAAGCGGAGATGAAGGTTGCCTGCTTGTGCTTCTTCCACCAAAAACCGGTCGATCAACATGGAAGCCTGCGCAACTGCCTGCGCATCCTCCCCGGGCAGCATGTCGGGGTATTCGCTGACAAGCATAGCCATGACACTCGGTTCACAGCCGACGATGGGAATCCCTTGTTTGGCGTAAGGGGCAAGCAATGCAATGTTTTTCTTCGCCAGTTTCCTGGCTTCGTCCAGCAGCCCTTTGGAGACGGCAGGGCGTCCGGAATCGACTTTGTTTGTTAACACGATGGGATGGTAACCGGCTCGTTCGAGTACCTTGATGGCGGCTTTCCCGACCCAGGGTTGATGGTATTCCATAAAGGTATCCTGAAAGAACAGGACTTTTCCGGTTGAAACCGGTTGGGCCGGTTGGTGGTGTTCTTTGTACCAGGCTGTGAATGTTTGTCGCGCCAGTTTCGGGAATTGGCGTGAGGGGTGAATCCCGATGACTCTGAAAACCGGCTTTGCTATTGTCCCGAGGATGAGGTTGGCAAGGGGAGCGGCCGGTTGGGCGAACTTGTCAAGTTTGCCGATATTGGCAAAAAGCCAGGAGCGCAATGGAATACCGTGAGCCTGATGATATTGGTGGAGAAATTCGGCTTTCAACTTTGCCATATCTACGAGAGAGGGGCATTCGCTTTTACATCCCTGGCAGGAAAGGCAGAGATCGAAGACGTGATAAAGGTCTTCGGAAACCATTCCGTCCGTGCCCAGAAGGCCGCTCATGGCTGCGCGCAAGGCGTTGGCGCGTCCGCGTGTGCTGTTGGTTTCGTCACGCGTTGCCTGGAAAGAAGGACACATCACGCCTTGTTCCAGCTGGCGGCAAACGGCAGCTCCGTTGCACATTTCGACGGCTTTGGAAAACCCGCCGTAAGTCTCGAAGTGGAAAACCGTTTCTTTCGGCGCGTAGGGGGTTTGATATCGGGTGCCATAGCGCAGCAGGAAATCGTCATCCATTTTGGGGACATCGACTATTTTATGGGGGTTGAGCAGGTTGTTGGGGTCGAAAGCGTGTTTGACTTCATGAAAGGCACGGGTGAGTTCTTGCCCGAAAAGTTGTTGCGAAAATTCACCACGGGCAATCCCTTCGCCGTGTTCGCCGCTGGTTGTACCATGATATTTCATGACCAGCCCGGCAGATTTTTCAGCCATCAGGCGCATGCGGTGAATGCCTTCGGTAGTTTTCAGGTTGATGACCGGCCGGATGTGCAGACAGCCCGCGCTGGCATGCCCGTAAATTGCCATGCGTCCGATTCCGATTTGGGCGCTGAATGCAGTCAAATCGCTAACGTAATCAGCCAAATGCTCGACAGGGACTGCGGCATCTTCGATGAACGAAACCGGTTTTGCGTCTCCGCGGATGCTCATCAGAATGCCCAGCCCGACTTTGCGCATATGCCAGACTTCCGCTTGCCGGGATTCATCGGCGATGATGACGACCGCGTTTTTGTGCCGGAGCCGGTGCAATTTCTGGCGCAGGTGTTCGATGCCGTGGTCAAGCACCTGCTCGTTTGCTCCTGCATATTCCACGATCAAAATCATTGTCGGGTCGCCTTCTATGAAGGAAAGGCGATTTTTGAATTCATACTGGCTGCGTGAAAGGTCGAGGAGCATTTTATCGACGACTTCGATGGCAGAAGGAGATGTTTCCAGCAGTGCGGGAACGGCGTCCAGTGCCGAACGCTGGTCGGAAAAGTGCACCAGTGCCAGCCGTTTGTGTTTCGGAACAGGAACGAGGTTGAGGCATGCTTCGGTTACGATGCCCAGTGTGCCCTCGGCACCGACGATGAGTTTGGAAAGATTGGGAAGCGTCTGTTTTTGGAGAATCTGTAAATTGTACCCGGCAACATGCCGGAAGGTTTGCGGATAGCGGGTTTTGATCTGGCTGGCGTAGTTTGCAAGAATTGAGGCGACGGCATGGTAGATTTTTCCTTCCATGCCCGGGCGCCGGGCGCAGGCTTCCCAGCCGCCGGGTTCTTCCTGAAAGCGTACGCGGCTGCCGTCGGAAAGGATGATGTGTGTCGACAGCAAGTGGTCGTGGGTCATTCCGTAAACGATGGAATGCGCGCCGGTGGCATTGTTCCCGATGACTCCGCCGACGGTTGCCCGGTCTGCGCTCGCCGGGTCGGGACCGAAGGTGAGACCATGCGGGCGCAATCGTTTGTTAAGAATGCCCAGGTTGATCCCCGGTTGAACGCGTACAAACCGGTTTCCAGGGTTGATTTCGATGATTTTATCCATAAAGCGGGAAAAGTCGAGAATCAAGGCGTGGTTGATTGCTTGTCCTGCAAGGCTGTTTCCGCCGCCGCGCGGCAAGACGGGGATGCCATGCTTGCCGGCAATGCTCATGGCAGCGGCAACTTCATCGGTGTCGCGGGGAAAGACGACCCCAACAGGCATCATTTGGTAAATGCTGGCATCTGTGCTGTAAAGCAGGCGCGTCATGCGGTCGAATGCGGTATGGGCGATGACTTTTTGCAAGTCGTCTATCAAAGCCCGGGTTGCTTCGACTGCCTGGGGATGTTTCTCGATCATTTGCGTTTCCCGTTCGATAACCGGTGCTGCAATGAATGGACTGGTATCGTTAGGTGAATTTTGCCGGTTGTCCCTGCCGGAGATAGTCCGAAGTCTATTTTTCCAGCGGAGTTGGCTTGTAATTATGCAGGTAACTGTATCGCAAGGCTGCGACTTCTTCCGGATCAAGGGGGAGCGGATCGATACCAATCGAGCGGGCAAAGATGATTGTGCGGGCGGTCCCTTCGGCTGCGAGTGTGGCGGAGTAGGCTTTATCCAGCGATGCTCCAACGGTAACCAACCCGTGATGAGCCATGACAGCACCGGAAGCCTGCCCCATTGCTTCGGAAGTCAAATGGGCGATTTCTTCCGTGCCGGCACGGGCATACGGGGCGACCGGCAATGTGCTTCCGATTCCTAATGCCGCTTCGATCAATACCATCGGCATTTCCTTGACTCCGATGACGGCGAAAACGCTGGTGTATGGCGGGTGGGTGTGTACGACTGCGTTGACTTCCGGATGATCCTGATAAATTACCATGTGCAGGGCAATCTCACTGGTCGGCTTCCACTTTCCTTCGATGATGTTTCTTTCAGGGTCGATGACACAAATATCTTCAGCTGTGCGCTCTTCGTATGGCACTGCGCTGGGGGTGATTGCGATCAACCCGTTTTCCCGGTCGTAGAAACTGATGTTCCCCTGTCCGTTATGGGTCAAGTGTGTGGCAACCATTTGATTGCCGATTTTGACGATGTGTTTGCGATATTCTTTCAGATACATGATGTTGTTTTCCAATTCTTTCGTTGATGATAGGTTGTGTTGACAGGTTCCAATACGGTATAAGTGTACCCGTTTTTATGGTTTTGTGAAGCGTTACGAGTCGGCAGCTAGTTTTTGAAGAGGAGCAGCAGAGCGGAAATAGTCAGCAAGACGAGCAAAATGCGTTCGAAGACGGCCTTGTCGACTTTTCGGGTGAGTGTTTTTCCGATAAAAGCCCCCAATGGAATGAAAGGGAAAAGCCAGGCAATTTTTAGCAGCAGGGAAAAATCGATTAACCCTGCATAGAAATAATACGGAACTTTAATCAGGTTGATGATTGCAAAAAACAAGGCTGCCGTGGCAACGAACACGCCCGGTGCAAGATCGTTCATCAACAGGAATATTGCAATCGGCGGACCGCCGGCGTGGGCGAGCGCAGAAGTGAAGCCGGTAATGATTCCGGCAAGGATACCATGCCATTTTTTGGGACGGTAAACAAGGGATGCGGTGATTTTTCGTTCGACAATTCTGTATGCGATGAAAAGCAGCACGATGATTCCCAGTATGGTGCGCAGGGTATCCATCGGAGTGCTGGTGATGACATAGGTCCCCAGTGTGATGCCGAGTACGGCACCGGGTATCAAGGAGATAATCAGGTGTTCATCCCAGTTCCCCCAGTGGAACGATATGGCAAATGCATCGCCGATGATGAAAATCGGCAGCATCAATCCAAGGACGGTTTCGAGAGGTATGATCAAGGCAAGTGAGGTTGTCAGCAAGGCACCTATCATGCCTCCCAGCCCCCCCTTGCCTAACCCTGTGATGAAACCGGCTGCCGCAATGGCTGCGTAGAAAATGACGGGATTGACGTTTTCCATGATGGCTGCTGTGGCGGATCCTTTCGATGCGGACTTGCGCGTCTAACCGGAATTAGCGGATGGGAGCGTTTCCGGGGGCGTGGGCCGGACCGGTTGGGGATGAATCAGGCATAGCGCCCGAATTCTCTGGCGGCACGGAAAAGAGCAATCACGTTTTCGGGGGGAACATCGGGCTGCAGGTGGTTGGCGGGTGCAAGAACATAACCGCCGCCTTGTGCCAGTTCATGGATGCGGGTTTTGACTTCCGTCTCGACGCGGGCACGGTTGCCTTGCAAGGCTTGCTTGATGTCGATTGCGCCCCAAAAGCACAACGAATCGCCGTAAGTTTTCTTGATTTGAGCCATTTCTACATTGGGCATGGGTTCGAGGCAGTGGAAAATATCGATACCAAGATCGATGAGCCTGCCGAGAAAGGGTTCCATGCGCCCGTCCGAATGGAACATGATTTTGCAGTGCGGGGCGGCGTCTTTAATCAGGTGAATCAAACGTTTCCATGCCGGGGCAAAGAAGCGGTCGAACATCCTGGGCGAAATCAACGGATTGCTTGCGGCATAATCGTCTCCGGGCAGTTCGATGATGTCCAGATATTCCCCGGCGGTTTCCAGGTATATTTGCATGCCGCGGTAGATGACATCGGTTACTTTTTGAATGACGGCTTCGGCAAGAGGCGGGTCGATGGCAAGGTCCATCATCAATTGCCCGTAACCGCGCAGCTGGCTGCTTCTTTCCAGGGGCCCGTAAGAATCAAATGCGCGGCCAACGACGGCGAACGGTGTGTTTTCTTTGAGATGTTTGGCGCGCCTTTTCAGTTCGTCGAGGCGCATATAGTTTTCCGGCTGCGGCCAGGAATAACTTTCGATGATATCGAGTTTGGCTTTGGCTAGCGGGCTTTCCATGGGGCTCAAATAGATGCCGGATTGTTTCCAGCCAATTCCCCAGGCGTCTTTCCCGCCACCGGAAGGCGGCCCGGCGAGATCGGTAAATCCCGTCCATACGTGGCGCACATCGACATCGAGCGCTTCCAGTACTCTGTCGTCATAATGATTGACGCTGTGTCCCAGCCGTGCGCGGAAGGGCGGGAGTGGTTCTCCCAAACCGAGTGTTTCGACCAGTTTGAAATAAAGGGGGTCGGTAATTCCGTATGCGCTTCCCCAAAGCGCAATCGGCAGGGTATCAGGTTCCTGATGATTTACGGCAAGCAGGATTCTTTCACGCGGGTTCATGATTTTTCGTTGATTTCCTTCCAGAGGTCAATGGGGCGTTTGACGCGGGGCGGGGTATATGGGAATTCGATTTTGCGTCTTTCGCCGGCGGATTGGTATGCGGCATAGATGATTTTGAGTACTTCACGCCCGTCTTCACCGGTTTCGATCGGCGTTTCTTTACCTAAAACGCAGTTGACGAAGTGGTTCATTTCCTGCGGAAACCCGTAGTTCCAGATTTCTTCGTACATGGTGAAAGTCCAGCCTTTGGTGGTGGATGCTTTCTCGACGGCGTAGCCGTAGCCAAGGTTGCTGTAAGTAAGCAGGGAGTTGCCGCGCAGCAAATCGGCGCGTGTATTCCCCTGGGTGCCATAGATTTCAGCACGATCGTCCATCCCGCCGGGTTTTGCCCAGGAATCTTCAGCGAGGGCGAAACCGCCGCCTTCGTATTCGACAAGTACGATTGCGTGGTCTTCCCCCTGAGTTTTATCCTGATGAGCGAAAGTGCCAATCATTGCCGTAGTTACGCTTTTGACTTTTTGTTTGCCATAAATCCATCGCCCGAATTCGATGGAATGACATCCCATATCCAGCAGCACGCCGCCGCCCGAACGTCTTACATCCCAAAACCAGGGCATATGGGGGCCGAAATGCTCTTCCCAGGCTTTGAATAAATAAACATCTCCCAAAGCACCTTCCTCGACAAGTTGTTTGGCGCGAACGTATTTTGGGGCGAAGAGCAATTCTTCGGCGTAAAAGAGAATCACTCCTTGCTTTTTACAAGTGTCAATCATCCAATCTGCTTCTTCGAGGGTGAGGCACAGGGGTTTTTCGCAGATGACATGCTTTCCTTTGTTGGCGGCATCTACGGCGATTTGGGCGTGCAGGTCGTTGGGGACGGCAATGGTGACCATGTCGATTTCTTTCATATCGAGCAAGTCATGGTAATCTGTGAATGCGTGAGGTATGCCGTGTTCTTTGGAAAAACCGGCGGCATTGCCGGGTGTGGGAGAAGCAACCGCAACAATCTCTGCATCCGGCACGAAATTTCTGAATGAATACTCGTGGATGTCGGTGATGAATCCTGAGCCGATAAAACCGATTTTAACTTTCTTGCTCATCTTTCAGCCTCCTTAAGAATCTGTCAGGGGAAGCAGACGACTGTTCCTCGAAAATGTCAGGAGCCGGGTTCGTTGTGCTGGTTTTGTTCGGGTTAAGATTGCTGCTTTGCCTGGTCTTCCTTGCGACTGCTCATCATGGAGACAAGTTCAAGGATGTGTGCCTGCATCGCTGCATGTGCCTGGTCAGGGTCGTGCGTTCGAAGGGCATCGATGACTTCATAATGCCGTTTTGCCAGATAGGCGAGTTCGTCTCCCAGACGGATAGTCGAGATGGTTGTCCAATTGGAAAACTTGAACATCCGGTAAAAACGTAAGAGCATGGAATTGCCGGATTTTTCGATGATCCGGTGATGAAAATCGAAATTCAATTCGATCATTTTGTGGGCGTTTTGTGATTCGCCTGCTTTGACCATGGTATCGACGAGCTTTTCAAGTGAATCCAGCTCATCATCTGTAAAACGGGAAGCTGCCAGTTTCGCACCCAGTGCCTCGAGAGCGGCGCGAACGATGTGAATTTCGATGAGATCATCGATGGAAATTTCTTTCACGTAGGTGCCGCTATACGGTTTCGTTTCCAGAAAGCCCAGCGATTCCAGTTCGCGCAATGCTTCGCGTACTGCTCCCTGGCTGACGCCCAGTTGCTGCGCAATGCGTGTTTCGACAATGCGTTCGCCTTCCTTGTAATGACCGTTGAGAATTTCATTGATGAGATATTCCCGGATTTGATCGCGCAGGACAGTTCGGGCGAGAATCGGCTTTTGGTTTTTTCCCTGGATTTCTTCACCTGACGGCATCGTAGCACCTCCCTTGAAGTATATGTTCGCCGTTGATTGGTTGTACCCTTTGCTGTTTTTCAGGCATAAATAATGGGTGTGAATTGTGTCGATGGATGTCAAGTATTCAGAAAACCATTATACATGGTAATCGGGCTTTTTATCCTGCGATTCGGCTTAATAAATAGGAAACCCGTAACTCAGTGCCTCCGGCTCAGGCGTGCTTTGTTTTGTAATAGCCGTTATTGTTTCGGGTGCGCTGAAAAATCCATGTGCGGGTGCCGGGGTCAGGCATCTTTGTTGTATGCCCAGCGGGCGGCACCAATCAACCCTGCAAAAGTGCCCAGTGCAGCCGGCACGATTTCAACCTGTTCTTTGGGCATCACATGGACACGGCTGTACGCGGTTTTGCGGATAGGATCGAAGAGCAAACTGCCTGCCTGGGCGACACCGCCGCCGATGACAACTTTGCGCGGCCCGATTGTCACCATGATGTTGGCAACCGCAATGCCGATGTAGGTTCCGGCTTTTTCGTAGATTTCTTTGGCGATTTCATCACCTGCCAATGCTGCATCGGCAATGACTTTGGGGGTGATTTTGTTCAGATCGTAACCCACCAGTGCCCCGATTTCGGTTGTCAATCCCTGCATGACGGCTTTGGCTCCCATTGCCGCAATCGTGGGGCCTGAGGCAAGGGCTTCTACGCAACCCCGGCTGCCACAACCGCAAGCCGGACCGTTGGTTTCGATGATTTGATGCCCCAGCTCGCCGCCGGTTCCCCCGATGCCAAGGTGGAGTTTGCCGTTGATCACCAATCCGCCGCCGATACCGGTGCCGATCGTGAAGCAGGCGATTGTATCTACACCCCGGCCGGCGCCGTACTGCCACTCCGCCAGGGTCATGGCGCGGGCATCGTTGAGCAGCGCAACGGGAAGCCCCACATATTCTTCGATGGTCTTTTTCAATGGCACGTCAGGCCATGTTCCCGGCAGGTTGGGGAGGAAGAGCACGACACCGTGCTGCATATCCAGAACGCCGGGCACACCAATGCCGACAGCTTGAATATCGCTTTTGGGGATGTGCTGCTCCTGAATTACATTCTCAATCAATTGTGCCATGCGCTGCATCACAGCATCATGACCCTCACGGGCGAGGGTCATGATTTGTTTCAACCCATGAATTTCACCGGTTTCAACGTCGACGATGGCGGCGCGTAAATGTGTGCCGCCAAGATCGACACCCAGCACCTTTGTGGTCATTGGCGTCCTTATTTGCAATAGGGTTTTAGTGCGTCACGAGCGATGTAAAAGCCGCGCTTGATTTTTTCTTCCGAACCTTCCCAGTTGGCGTCTTCGTGTTCGATGCACATTTCGAAATCGTATCCGACGCTGTAAAGGGCAGCGGTGAGCAGTTTCCAGTCGATGAGACCCTGACCAGGCAGGCGCGGAATTTGCCAGCGAAAGCCGCAGCCAAGAATGCCGTCTTCATAAAATTTGTCCTGATCGATGTCCATATCTTTTGCGTGGACGTGGAAAATACGTTTGCCGAATTCCCGGATGAAGCGCAGATAATCGATTTGCTGCCAAACGAGGTGGGATGGGTCGAGCGTCAGACCGAAATTGTCATCGGGAATGATATCGAACATCCGGCGCATCAGGGCGGGGGAGTGGGGCAGGTTGGAGCCTCCCGGCCAGGTGTCTGCCCAGAGCATTGGACAATGTTCGATGGCAATTTTCACATGATGTTTGGCGGCAAAGGCAACGATGTCGGGCCAAACTTTCGAAAACTCGTCGAAATTGTAATCGAGGTCTTTTTTCCAGTCACGCCCTGTCAGCTGCGGGTTCCATGACCTGCCGACAAAGGTGCCCACAACACCAACCCCAAGCATTTCCGCGGCAGCAATGACTTTTTTGAGATGGCTGATAACGCGTTCGCGGTGTGCCGGGTCCGGGTGGAGCGGGTTGGGGTAATACCCCAGAGCGGAGATATCCAGCTCTTTGGATGCGAGCATGGCATTGATTGCTTTGGCTTTTTCCGGTGTCAGCGAATCGACGTCGATATGGGAGACCCCGCCGTATTTTCGGTCTTTTCCCTCGCTGACCGGCCAGCAAGCAAGTTCCAGAGTTTCAAAACCGCTCGCTGAAGCCCAGTCGGCTAATTCTTCGAGCGAAAGTTGTGGAAGTGCAGCGCTCATTATTCCCAGTTTCATGATTGGCCTCCATAGTGAATAAAGCTGATTGTGTGTCTGTCATGTGCGTGATTTGCCGGTTTTGTCTTCAACCGGTTGTCAACGGTTCGGTTGTACGTCTATCCAGCGGTTTTCTTTGGAACTGCGCAGGATAGCGTCCCCCAAAACGAGTTCTTCGTGCCCGTCTTCGAAGGTGGCAAAATCGGGTTCGATGGTGTAATCGCCGGCTTCGATGTAGCGGTAAATGGCTGCATATAGTTGTTTGAAGGTGTCGGGGAAGCCCTCGTTGTGCCCGCCGGGATACGATGCGAATTGTCTGACTTCAGGTGCCAGCAGGGATGGGTCTTTCAGGAGGAGTTCGTTGGGGCGTTCCCGATGCCCGATCCACATTTCATTCGGCCTTTCGGAATCCCAGGCGATTGCATTTTGTGCACCGTCGATTTCGTAAAAGAGCCTGTTCTTCCGGCCGGCACTGACCTGCGAGACGGTCAGGACACCGCGGGCATTGTTTTCGAAGTGAAGCAGGATGGTTGCATAATCTTCGGTGTGGATGGGTTGTTCCACATATTCCGTTGCGACAGCGAGTTTGCCGCCAAAGGTGTCGGGAGGCGTTGTCGGTTTCTTGCGCACGGGGAGAAAGGTTTTGAAGTCGGCCAAGACCGATTTGACTTTCAGCCCGGTGATGAAAGTAACCAGATCGAGCCAGTGAGAACCAATATCGGCAACGGCACGCATTTCACCGCCGAATTCCGGATCCAGCCGCCAGTTCCAGTCTGTCGGGAGGAGAAGCCAGTCTTGCAGGTAGGAGCCCTGGATGATGTAAATATCGCCCAGCTGGCTGGCTTTGACCATGGCTCTTGCCTGCTGGGAGAGCGGATAATAGCGGATGTTGAAATTGACTGCACCGACGAGATTTTTGCGGCGGGCAAGGTCGACCAGTTCGGCGGATTCACGTGTGTTCATTGCCAGGGGTTTTTCGCAAACCACATGCTTGCCGGCTGTCAGTGCTGCTTTTGCCTGAGGAAAGTGCAGGTAGTTCGGGGATGTGATGTGGATAATATCTATTCGGGGATCGGCGATCATTGCATCGAAAGAATCATACGCGTCAAGGCGCAGTTCTGCGGCACGCTGGTGCGCCCGCTGGGGGGTGATATCGCATAACCCCAGAATCTCGATCCCGTTTCTGCGCAGTGCTTCGATGTGAGCAGGCCCGATGAATCCGGCGCCGACGACGCCGACTTTTAAGGAACTTGTCATGTTGTGCTCCTTTCCGACAAAAATATTTAGGGGTGTTGTGATTTGAAGTCGTCGAGAATCTTTGCCGTTGCAGTTGCGCCGACGCGGGTTGCTCCGGCATCGATGACTTTGAGAATAGCCTCCAGGCTGCGCACACCGCCGGCTGCTTTCACCTGAACCTTGGGGCTGACGGCTGCACGCATCAATTTCAGGTCTTCCAGTGTGGCGCCGCCGGGGGCGAAACCTGTCGATGTTTTGACGAAATCTGCTCCGGCTTCTTCGGCAAGTTTACAGGCTGTTTCTTTTTCTTCGTTGGTCAGATAAGCATTTTCCAGAATGACTTTGACGATGGCTTTGCCCTGAGCTTGGGTGACGATTTCGCCGATTTCGTTTTTTACATATTCGGTATTCCCGGAGCGGAGTGCTCCGATGTTGATGACCATATCCAGTTCGACTGCCCCGTCGGCAAGTGCGGCTTTGGCTTCGGCGACTTTGATTTCGGTTTTGTTGGCGCCATGAGGAAAGCCAATCACAGTGCCGACTTTGACATCGGTTCCGGCAAGCTGTTCGACAGCAAGAGAAACGTCACAGGGCTTGACACAAACAGAGGCGGTGTGGTATTTTTTTGCCAGTTTACAACCTTCGATAACATCTTCTCGTGTAAGTTGGGGTTTCAATAGTGAGTGGTCGATTGTTTTTGCTAATTGTTGATAAGAGATTGAACTGCTTTCAATTTTTTTTGTCACTATTCGGCTCCTATATTTTATCAGAGAAAATACAAAGATGGAAAATTCTGTTGTATGCTCAATATACGACAATATTCTACACGTGTCAAGAAAAAGATGTTATAATCTGATAAGAACTTATCATTACTGAAAACGAATATTGGTATTTATTTTTCGAGGAGGGATTATGCTAAAAGAAGAGAGGCTTCAATTCATTGTCGATCGGCTGCGTGAAAGCAGAATGGTGTCGATACAGAATTTGAGTCAGCAGCTGGGTGTTTCGTATATGACGATCTGGCGGGATCTTTCGGACCTGGAAACCAGGGGACTGGTCGGGCGAATTCGCGGCGGTGCTGTACCGAATAATCTGAATATGAAATCGCAGGATGCGGCTTTTCCCGGGTTCGATTCGAAATCCGACCCGAATTACAAAAAGAAGGCTTGTATTGCGCGCTATGCGGCAAGGCACCTGGTGGACGATGATGATATCATGACAATCGAAGCGGGGACGACGACTTCTACGATTGTTCAATACTTGATTAATAAGAATATCACTGTGTTAACCAATGGCTTGATGACTGCACTGAAATCGGCATCACTTTTGGGCAGGGCGAGTATCATTTGCTCGGGCGGGGTATTGATCGAAACGGGGGCGTTCATTGGCCCGCAGGCAGAGACCTTTTTTGGCGGTTACCGGGTCAAGAAGGCGTTTTTGAGTGCCAAGGGGCTTACCCTGAATGACGGTTTTACCGACCCGACACCGCTCTACAACCGTTTGAAGAATGCGATGCGCGCGAATGCCGAGCGTGTCATTGTGCTGCTGGATTCCAGCAAATTCGGATCACGTTCTTTAATCCAGGTGATGGATTTTCCGGATGTGGATGTTGTGGTAACCGATTCCGAAGTTCCGCAAGAGATGGCTGATGCTTTGCGGGCAAAAGGAATCGACGTCCATGTTGCCGATTTATCCGTTTGAAGCCGGAGGGCAAGCCCCGCATTTGCTTTGTTGATGGAAATCGGTGGGTTTGCGCAAGCGTTCATTCAGGAACGTCCGGTTGACAAAGCACAGTTGGACGGATTAAAATTGAAGAACGAAAGCAGCTGCATGTGTATAAAGGCATGAGCGGGGTATACTCCCTCTGCGGAAAACAGGCAGCTGTTTCCGCAGGGCTGCCTGTTTTCGATGGCTGGCTCGGTGCCTGATTCCTCTATCGTGATTTCAACAAGGCATGGAAGGCACTTTTTCCTGTGTAGGTGAATGAAAATGTTACTTGACATTTCATTTTCCTTCTTCTTTTTTGATGATGTCCAATGGTTTTTGCCATTGGACATCGGCTTTAATCCGGCCGGTTTGTTCCGGCCGTTGCATCCGGTTTGCCGGTTGCGTGTTGCGTATCCATGCGATTTGCGAATAATCGTTGTCATGGGTGGGGCAGGATTGTGGATGTTTGCCGGCAGTGCGGCGAAATAATCGTCGGTTCATTCTTTTCGTTCTTTGACAAAAAAGGAGGTCGTCATGCAGAAAATCACATTACTGGGGACCGGTTTGATCGGAATGTTTTACACGATGTCGTTGCAATCGGGACGCAGCCGTGACCGGGTGGAAATGGTCTATTCGCGCTCGGAGGCGCACGCGCAACAGTTTGCGGCAAAATGGCATATTCCCCGATGGACGACAAATCTGGAAAAAGCTATCCGGGATCCGGAAACATCCGTAGTGGTGATTGGTTTGCCGAACAACCTGCACGAAAAAGCCGTCTTGCTTGCGGCTGATGCGGGAAAGGCTGTGTTGTGCACCAAGCCGTTGGCGCGGACAGCTGCCGAATCCAAGCGCATGCTGGATGCTGTGGAAAAAGCAGGCGTTTTTCACGGGTATTTGGAGGATTTGGTCTATACCCCCAAGACGCTCAAGGCGCTTGCCTCTGTGAAGAAAGGGGCTTTGGGCAAGGTGTTGTGGGCGCGTTCACGCGAATCGCACCCGGGGCCGCACAGCGACTGGTTTTGGGACAAGGAAATCTCAGGGGGCGGGGCGATTATCGATATGGGGTGCCACTGTGTTGAAATTGCCCGCAATTTTATTGGCAAGAGAATTCGGCCGGTGGAAGTCATGTGCTGGGCGGATACGCAGGTGCATCCGATTGATGCGGAAGACAGTGCTGTCGGGCTGGTGCGGTATGCCAATGGCGCTGTGGGACAGTTTGAATCGGCGTGGACATTCCGGGGCGGCATGGATTTGCGTGACGAAGTTTCGGGCACCGAAGGAACGATTTGGCTGAACCATTGGATGCGTACCGGGTTCGAGTTGTTTACATCAGGGGGCGAAAAGGGGTATGTTGCAGAAAAGGCGGAGGGGGATACCGGCTGGCTCTTTCCCGTTGGGGATGAAGTCGGTTCGCTGGGGTATACGCCGATGTTCGCAGACATGCTCGATGCTCTCGAAGAAGGCAGAAAGCCAATGGAAGATTTTTATGACGGGTATGTGGTCAATGCCATTCTGGATGCTGCTTACCGCTCTGTCGAATCGAAACGCTGGGAGCCCGTTCTTTTGGAAGACTGGCGCGGGGAGGACGCTGTCGAAAGCGAAGTTGCTCTGGAAGAGTTCGATGCCGAGCATTTTTTGATCAAGTCGGAAAAGATGCCGGATGGCAGGATGAAATATATCCTCAAAGAGAAGGCAAGCGGAAAGATTATCCAGAAAGTGGTGTAATTCATTTCGGGGATAGTTCCTGTGGTGATATCGATGCAGGCAGCCGGCAGATTGAGATATTCTGCCGGCTGCTTTTCTTTGATAGAAAATGTAGAGATGCTTTGCGCGGAATCGGGAATCACGATAAAATAAGGTTCGATTACTATAAAAAGGAACAGGTTTATTTTATGAGAACATTTGTTGGCGGCAAGATTCACGGAATCCGTATTACAAGCAAGTCCCTGCATTATAACGGCAGCGTTACCGTAGACCGGAAACTGCTGGAAATGGCAGGTATGCAAGTTTATGAGCAGGTACAGGTCGTCAATGTATCCAACGGGCAGCGATGGATTACGTATCTGTTCCCCGGCGAAGACGGGGAGTTTGCCCTCAATGGCGCGGCAGCGCGCCTGGGCGAGGTGGGGGACAAGTGCATTTTGATGACTTTTCAGATTGGCGATTCGATGGAACCTGCAAAAGTTGTTTTTTGTGATGAGCATAACCATGCTGTGCGGACGATGATATACCAACCGGAACAATAGCCGGGTGGATGGCAAACAATCATTTTGTTGACTAGGTATATGCATGCTGAAAGCGGTTTGACTTTCGGCATGCGTGTGCAGCCCGGAACAGGCGATGATCTTTGGGTTTGCCTCTCTCCGGTTGAAAAATCGCTTTCTATTTACGTGTGAGCAGCGGAAATCATCCCGCTGAATTTTCAGGGGGTTGAAGGGAAAACAACCCGAAGCATTATTGCCGGAAAATGCAACGCGTTTTCTTCGGCGGCTTCAAACTACCATGAGCGAAAGAAAGCGAGAAAACAAAATGAAGATTACACAAAACAAATTGACATTTCATGAGAAGCCGATTATCAGCTGGGTTGTGGGCGTTTTTTTGTTCTTCGTGGCGGGGTATATTTTCTTCAACAATCCGAAGCAATGGATTGGGGCGGTTATCGTCACTGTGTTTGCGATTATCGTTTTGCTTATTTCCACGTCTGTGGCGGTTACAGCAGATAAGAATGACCGTGTGCTGATTGTTTCCAGCCGTTCGCTGCTGACCAAATCGACGGATGAAATCCTGTTCGAGGATATTGCGACCATACAGATTGGCACATCCTACGACAATGAAGACGGCACGAAGACTTACCGGATCGAAGTGCATCAGAAAGACGGAAAAATTGTTCCTTTGCAAGGAATGTACACCGGCGGATTGAAAAAGAAGCAGGAAAAAGCACAAAAACTGCGGGATTTCATCGGTATCGCCTGATTGCCGCATTGAGGCGAAAGACCCCGGAAACATTTTCGGGATGAGGACGGACGATGAGGACGGAGAAAGAAACCGCTGTTCCGAGGCTTCAATCAGGGAACAGCGGTTTTTGTATTCTTACCGGTTGACAAACTTCCGGCTGCTCAGTTTTTCAGCACAAAGGGCAGGTAAATTTTCGGAAGCGAAAACTCGAACGCACCGATATCGCAGGCTGATCCGAAAGGCCTGGAAAACCAGCGCTGGTCGGTCTGCGGGCAGTAGGTGTTATCTCCGGCATCGATCGCCGGGCTTCCGGTTAATAGTGCATGTGTAGGGGTCGCACCGCCATTGGACGCAAGAGGACCAAGCAGGGGGTTGGTGTTGGTCAAATCGCCCGTGGCGGAAAAATGGCATGTGTTCCCATTGTCAAGATTGTGCCCGAGTGATCGAACCGTGTTTGTGTAAGCAGAACAATTGTAGTTTGCAGGGTCGTTCGTCACGATGGTGTTGACGATTGTCATCGTCGCCGCAGACATTGCGTAGATGTTGAATGTGTGTGGCGGGGAAGAAATTCCATCGATTGTTGAATTTGTTATCGTGAGAAAATTGTTCAGGTGCATGATATTCGAAGTGGAATGGGTTACCGAGTTATTGCTTACGGTTGAATTGATGATGGAGACATTGCCGTAGTTTACCAGTCCACCGCCTGATTTCGCTTTGTTAGCGGTGATGGTGCTGTGCGTTATAGTCAGGATGTGGTTGGTGAAAATCCCGCCGCCACGTGTAGACTCGTTCCCCGAGATGATCGTATCGACCAGCGTTAACACTCCTGTTCCGTTGCCGCAACCGTTACAAATGCCGCCGCCGACAGGGTTCTGGCTGGGTGTGGATTTTGTTTCAGAATCTTTTACAACGACGTGGTCCAATACAAGAATGCCATTGTTGAGAATGCCGCCTGCACTTTCCCCGCTTGGAGGGGAACCATGGCGGATTGTCATTTTTTTTAGAGTAAGGCGGTCATTGTAAGAAACGACATGGAAAACCCGGTCGATACCGCCTCCGTCGATGATTGTATTCGAAACATCTGCACCTTGTATCGTTAGCCCGTCTGTGGTGCGGATATCCAGATCGCCGGTCAGCCCATGGTTTTCGCTGGCACCAGCTACTGTCAGGGTATAAATACCCGCAGGGAGGATGATGGTATCGTTCCCGTTCCCTGCCGGGCAGTTATCGACGGCGGTATCCGTGTCTGCTGCATGGATTGCCTCTCGCAAGGAACAATCCCCGTCTGTGTTAAATTCATCATCGGTCGTGTCGACGGTAATTGTGGTTGATGCAAATACAAAAGGTACTTCTATCAAGCAAACAAGCAGCAGGATTCCTGCAATGACCCAAATTCTTTTGTTCGGCATATTTGCCTCCTGATTTCCAGAAAAGACTTATCTGTGGGGATGAAAGGAGTGAACGATGATGATAGTTATCGGGGGGTGTTGTTGATATTGGATTATAACCGAAAAATAGGTGTTGTGTTTTAGTACTTATGGATGTGGTAAACAGGGGGATTTTCAGCGTTCTGGTGATATTGTTTGGGAACAATTGTGTCAGACTAATAGAATTGTATTATGATAAACGGGCGAGATATAAGGAGCCGTAATTGATTGAATCCGTATATCCCCGATTTGTTTTATTAGGAATAACAAGTATTCGGGAACATTCCAAGGAGAGTAGTATGAAGAAAAAAGCGGTTGTCATCGGGATGACATTGGGTTTATTGATTGTCTGGGTGGCAGGAACAAGGCTTGTTCAGGCTTCGGTGCATGAGGCAAACCACGAATCCCGGATGGCAAGTGCAATAGCATACCCGGATGCTCAATGGGTGCTGAGTACGATCGACGGCACCAGAAACGTCGGTGAGTATGTTTCTCTATCCATAGAGCCGTCTTCGGGCCAGATTTTTGTCAGTTATTATGATCAAGCCGGCAAAGATTTGTATTTGGCAATTTACGATGGCAAGAAAGGTGACTGTGGTCCGGGAAACACCTGGCATTGCCACAAACTTGATTCGGTCGGCGACGTCGGGAAGTTCAATTCGATTGATACGCTTGGCAACCCGGATGGTGTCGAGTTTGGCATATCCTATTATGATGCAACAAACCGCGGGCTGAAGTATATTAGCGGGTTCAATCAATCTTCCGGTTTTTCCTGGTTGGCAAGTAAAGTTCAATCGAGTGCGATCATTACGAATCGCACCGGGCAATATACCTCATTGAAATTCAATAAAAACGGGATACCGTATATTGCTTACAATCGGTCTCTTCTTTCATCGAGCAAACAAATGCTTGCGCATTTCGTTGGGGACGGTACGGGAAATTGCGGCGAAGGCGACGAAGCGGGACAGTGGCAGTGTGATACGGTTGCCAGCGGGCAGGGGGTAGGTATCAACGCTGCGCTGGATTTCGACAGTGCGGGTCATCCTGTAATTGCGTATTACGATGCAAATAAAAATATCCCGGTGGTGGCGGGTTTCGATGGCACCAGCTGGCTTTTGCGGGATGTTAAAAACGGCACCGACAAAACGGGCAGGGATGTTTCATTGTTCGTAGATAATGGCAATGTTGCTCATATTGCGTATCACAATGAAACAAAAGGTACGGTGGAGTATGCCAGTTATGTCGGTTCGGGAGGGAACTGCGGATACAACAGTATCACGCTTCGTTCGGAGTGGGATTGCGGAGAAATCGAGGATGTTGGCGCGGGGAGCATTCCGATGGGGTTGTCGCTGGTCGGTGATGCACACGGATTGCCGGTGATCGCTTATCAATATGGCGCGGAAGCTCAGGTGCAGCCGGCAGTGAAAATTGCCCGCCCGAAAGTGGCGGCAGGTGTTTCTCTCTACAAAACGAATTGCGGGCCACTGTTTTTGGGATTTCATACGTGGTATTGTGATTATGTAGATGCCGGGATAAATACCTATACGGAGGAGGGTTCGTCTGTATCCGTGGCGATGAACTCGGCGAATTTACCTGTGGTGGCTTATCAGGAACTGGATACGTATGAAACGCCGGACAAGGGGCGCTTGAAAGTCGCTGCACAGCATTTGTTCCTGTATTTGCCGCTGGTCGCGAAGAGCAAATAAACCGGCTGCTGAATAGGGCGAAAACAGAGCAGACCCGAAAACAATTCGGAGCATGTATCAACAACCAAGGCGCAAGCCGGACGGTTTTCCCGGGCTTGCGCTTGTCGTTTGTGGCGAGATGGCGATTTTATCGATTTTCGCGGAATGCTGAAAATGTGCATCATCGCTATGATTGATGTTTTGCCGGTAACGCCTGCCGGGAATTGTTCCCGCATGAATGGCTGTTGACCGGGTTCACCAACTAATCATTTTTCCGGTTTTCAGAGAAAGCGTAGTGGGATTGATGAAAAACTGAGCGTGTGCAACTCATTGTAGTTTATGGCTGCCCAAAAGTATATTTGACATTTGTACGTTAATTTGGTATTTTTATGATGATGATTGTGACGAACAGCTCATTCATCACTGTGATTTTGTAACTTTGCTTCGGGATTTTACGAAGATTAAGTGCGCGGGGGAAAACAAAGATGCGATTCCCATTCTATTAAATGCGTAAAGCAAGTCTCTGATGTGGCTTGCGCGTATGGGTTTGTTTGGAGAGAGGAGAATCGTAATGAAAACGAAACGACTTGCGGCTATTTTGGTTTCTCTGGTGTTTTCGGGCGTTTTGATCTTGACGGGTTTTGCGAAAACCTTATCGGTCATACCGCCTCAATCGCTGGGAAATGCACGTTGGGTTATCAATCGAATTGATAAGACGCCTGATGTGAGTGAGCATGTGGCGATTTCTGTCGAACCGGTAACCGGACAGATCTTTGTCAGTTATTACGATGCAGCAGGAAAAGACCTGTATCTTGCCATTTTCGACGGGAAAGCCGGAAATTGCGGGCCGGCGAATATGTGGCATTGTCATAAACTTGTTTCCAGCGGCGATGTGGGTATGTACAATTCGATCGATACGATACATACCTTAAACGGTGTGAAATTCATCATTACGTATTACGATGCAACCAATCACGGTTTGTACTACATCCTTGGCAATAATGTTTCCAGCGGGCTGAACTGGAATCGGTACAAGGTTCAGTCTTCCTTATCGGTTTTGTCGTATTATGGTAAATATACCTCGGTGAAATTTAATACCAATGGGGTTCCTTATGTTGCCTACCAGCATAGCACAGCATTATCGAAAGAACTTATCGTGGCGCATTATGTGGGTAACGGGACCGGTAATTGCGGTACCGGTATTGTTCTCAATAAGTGGCAATGTGACGTTGTGGCATCAGGAAAAGGTGTCGGTTATTATGCTTCGCTTGATATCGATGCGAATGGAAAACCATCGGTGGCTTATTACCATTCGACGAACAAAACACCGGTGGTCGTATCCTACACCGGGTCACTCTGGGTGAGCAGGAGCGTGAAGCAAAACACGCTGGATACCGGCAAGTTCGTTTCGCTGTATGTGGAGAACAACGGTACGCCACACATTGCGTATCAAAACGTGACAAGTTCCACCCTGGAATATGCGGCTTATATCGGCACCGGCGGGAATTGTGGTTTCAGCAGTGTGTCGATGCACTGGGAGTGGCAGTGTGAAAAAATCGATGATGTCGGTTCGAGTGCCAAGCCAATGGGCATGGCTATTGTGAAAGACGGAAACGGTTACCCGTTGATTGCTTATCAAAGTGTTGCTGTCTCTTCTGCCCCGGCAGTGGTAAAGGTTGCCAGACCGGGCAGCGCAATTGCCGCCCTTCCGGGAAAAACCAATTGCGGTCCCCAAAACCCTTTCTTTTCATGGTATTGCGAAGTTGTGGATAGGGGAAATTCCTGGGTAGATGAAGGTATGGGGGTTGCCGTGGATGTCAATTCGGCGGGTTTGGCAAAAATCGCTTATCGGGAACTTAACAAATATCTTTTACCAGCCAAAGGCAATCTGAAAGTGGCGCATCAGGGATTGCCGGTCTTTTTGCCTTTGGTTGCAAAAGGCAAGTAATCCGTTTTCGCCGGTTTGACCGGTGGTTTCACAAAAAACCGAAGCGCAAACTGTAATGACCGCTTGCGCTTCGGTTCGATTCGGATTTGATTTTCCCGGGCGGTTCAGCCAGCGGGGCGGGTTTTGTTTTTGACAGACTGCGCATAAAGCAGTGCAAGAATGATGATCCAGAAAGTAATCCTGACTATCGTGGCTTTGATGCTTTCCGCTGCAACGACCTTTCCGTAGGCGGTTTGGAGAATGAACATGACGGTGCCGTGCGCCAAAAGGGTGGCAATGGCTGCCGGCATTGCGGCTTTGTGCCCTCGCCAGATTAATACAGCTGTGATGCAGACGGAAACGAGTCCCGCAATCAGGTTGTAAACAGGCAGCCAGTCGATGACATAATAGTTCATGACCTTGCCGAAGAGTACAACCTGGGATCCGGAATAGACCGAAAGGGCACCAATGAAGGCTGCCAGAACTGCTGCAATTTTCGTCAGGACGGATTTCACATTTTTCTCCTTGATGGTGGTGCGGGTTGTTTATGGGCGCGTCTTGCCGGCCTTCTTTTGCGAATCCATTTCATGAGGTAGGGGAGCAGGAAGAGGTAACTGCCTGTTACTGCCAGACTGAGCATCAGTATCGATTGGAACTGCTCGAATTGAGGCGGAAAATGCTTTCCGGGCCCGCTTGTGAATTTGAGAATGAATGCAATCGGAATAAGGATTGCTGTGGGGACGGCAATCCAGCGGTGTATTTTTCGGAACCACTTGCTAAGAATTTTAACCATGACTTTTCTCCTTGTTGAATGCTTCGGCAGCGTTGACAGCCCGTTCGAGAAGGATGATGAATTGTTTTCTGTCTTCCGGAGCGAGCGCTGAGAGAAGGTGTTCGACCTTGCGTAAACGGTAAGTCTCTCCTTTTTGGTATAGAACCTTGCCCGTTTGTGTTAAATGGATTTGAATCGAGCGTTTGTCGTGCGGGTCGGGCTTGCGTTCGAGAAAGCCCGATTTTTCCAGCCGGCGAACCGCTACGCTGACTGTGGGCGGTGTCAGCCGCAGCCCATGGGCAATTTCGCTCAGGCTGCTTCCGGGATTTCTCCCGACCCAATCCAAAAGGAGGAATTGAGGGGGTGTAATCCCTGCATCTTCACAGGGTTGAGTTCCAGGCCCGAGTTTTCTCAGGCGTTCGAATAAAAGGATATATTTTCTGGGGTCAATTGTTCCGGACTTTTCCATTGTCACTGCCTTGATTGATTAGTTAGTCGAACTAATTATATTTCTATTTGTGTTTCTGTCAAGCGGGCTCCTCAGACAGGGCATTTTTAGCGAAGGGTTGATTATTGGAAAGGAAGCATACCGGTTTTGTGGGGCGAGCCAATTAGTGACGGCAGGTGTGAGATGGGAATTCGGATGTTAATTGCCTGACAGCATGACAAATTGATCTTCATCAAACGGGCAAAAGTTCTTCATCAATTCTTCATAACTGACGAGTAAGCTATATGCAGATTGACAAACAAGTATGGTCAATCGGTTTCAGTAAAAAGTACACCTATGGAGGTATATGATGTTGAACAAATTATTGGTTGGAATCGCGGCATTTTTCGTTCTCGGCGCAGTAGGCTTTGCCGTTTATCAGAATACGCAAAATGTTTCAGCGAATGCGCCAGAACGATTTGCCTGGCAGACTGCACGGCCCGGTGATCAATGGGAAGGCGGCGGATATGGGCGCAGAGGACGACAAGGCGAGGGCAGAAACCGTGATGACAAAACGGGTAATACTTTCCGGGGATATGGCCGGCAAGGTTCCGGTTATGAAGTCGGGCATACGTCATTCGTCTTCGACAAATCCGGCCTGGATGAGAAGGAAGCGGAAGGGCTGACTTACATGCGGGAAGAAGAAAAACTTGCCCGCGATGTCTATCTGGCGCTTTACGACAAGTGGGGTTTGCAGGTGTTTGCGAATATTTCCCGCAGCGAACAGCGGCACATGGATGCGGTCAAGATTTTGCTGGATGGTTATCAGCTGGATGACCCGGCAAGTGAGCAGCGGGGTGTCTTTACCAATCCGGATTTGCAATCGCTGTATGACAAGCTTGTAGCGCAGGGTGAAAAATCCATCAGTGATGCCTTGAAAGTCGGCGGCGCGATTGAAGAAATCGATATCCTTGATTTGCAAAAGTACCTGGCTGCAACGGATGATGACAATATCAAGCAGGTTTTCGAAAACCTGGAACGCGGTTCGGAAAATCACTTGCGTGCTTTTTCCACGAATTATCTTCAACAAACGGGGAATGCATATCAACCGCAGTACATGGATGCGAACGCCTATCAGACGATTGTGCAGGCAGCCCGGGGCGGGCATGGTTATGGCCGTGAAAACAGCGGTAACACTGATGGCCGCGGACGGCGTGGGGGCATGCACGGCAGGCACGGGAATGGTGATTGCCAAAACGATGATTAACATCGGGACTTCTCCCGGAAGAACTCAAGGGCGTTGCGAAGGCAATGCCCTTGTCTGCTTTAAGCCGAAGTGTCCGCGGTACAATACACGCTAATCCGGTGTTCGCCTCTTGTTGCGGAACGCGGCGATGATTACCGGATGATAAATTGGTGGAAGGAGTGCCACGACCCATGAAACTGGCAACGTTATGCTATTTGCGGCATGCCGGGAAAACGCTGATGCTGCACCGCATCAAAAAGGAGAATGATATTCATCACGGCAAGTGGAATGGCCTTGGGGGCAAGATGGAAGCCGGGGAAACCCCTGAAGCGTGTATCCTGCGGGAGTTTTATGAAGAATCCGGTTTGCGGATTCACAACCCTGTGCTGCGCGGCGTGCTTACTTTTCCGGAGTTTGCCAACGGTGAAGACTGGTACGCTTTTGTTTTCCTCGCGACGGATTTCGATGGCGAGATGATTGACTCCCCTGAAGGGGAACTGCGCTGGATACCAAACGATGAGGTGCCCGATTTGCCTTTGTGGGAAGGTGACCGGATTTTTCTGCCCTGGCTGGATGCGCCCGGCTTCTTTTCCGGCAAGTTCGTTTACCGGGATGGCAAACTGGTCGACCATTCTGTGGTGTTTTATCAACAATCCGCTTGAAGCGGCACGATGAACGCCTGCCGGCTTGTTGTTGCGCCGGAAAGCGGACTTAGATTTCGAGCGGGATGGGGAGGCCTTGCTGCGGTTCGATGATCCGGATTCCGCTGCCGCGAAGCAGGTCGTGCCATAATTCGGGGCGTTCGGTGTGAACGGGTACGAGTACCCGGGGATGAATTTCCTTGACCAGGCTGACCAATTCGTCTTTTCCGGCGTGCCCGGAAGCATGGTAGCCGGTTTCCGTTTCTGCAATCAGCAATCCGCCGGGTTTTCGGTATGGCTTTTTCAGCCCGAAAATCTGCAAATTGAAGTATGCCAGCCAGTTCCACAAGCGTTCGAAATCCACTTTTTGTTCGTCATCGTAGGCGCGGCTGTTGGAAAAGATGTAGATACCGTCCAGTGAGTCGCCTTTGATTGCCTGTAAATCAAGCAAATCAGCGACGTCGGTGAGGCTGAAAGCGAGGATGTTTTCATCGGGATGGGTACAGACATCTTCCGGAAGGACAATTTTTGCTGCGTAATGTTCGCGGACTACTTTTTCCCAGTGGTTTTGGCTGCTTTTCGGGTCGGCGTAAATGGCAAGATGTTCATCTGCCATCAAATCCTGTACCGATGCGGGATTGGCGAGGTGCATGGCACGCAGCAGATAGGCATCCCGCGGCTGGAGAAGCAGGCGGCGTTGTTCGCTGCGGGCAATTTCGAGAAAGACTTCCAGGCGTTCGACATTGCGGGGGGCGAAATCGGCAATGATGAGTTTGCCTTTCCCTTTGCGGGCTGCCTTGATACAGTTATCGAAAACTTCGCTTTCTGTGGTGGTGTTCGGGGTTGTCAGGCGGGTGCCTTCGCATACCAATACAGCGGGTTTCAGGGATGCGAGCTGATCGACGAAGGTTTGGGAATCTCGTGCCCGGGAGCCGTGGAAGCGAAGATCGCCGGTGTAACCTACCCAGCCGATTTCCGTTTCGACTGCACAGGCGGCAGCGCCATAGATGGAATGGTCTACCGGCCAATGGCGCAGATGAATGCCGGCTGGCAGGGAAGTAATGCTGGCTTCGAAAGAACGCTTGCCCGACGGGGAATTGAACCAGAAAGCATGAGCACTGGCAAGAGGGTCGTCCGCAGGGTTGTCTTTGGGCGGGTTGTCGAGGAAGATCCAGGGGCGGGCGTTGATTTTTCGGGCGCCCCGTGAAGTCAGCATACCATTTTTGTCTAATTGGTAAGGAGTGGCGTAAGGTGCTCCCTGGCTGTTGGGGGAAACATCTACCAAAACCTTGGCAATGAAAGCGGTCATAGCTGTGCTGGCAGCCGGAATGGCATCCAGCGTGTAAGGTAAATCCTGAATATGATCCTGATGGGCGTGCGAGAGGAAAAAGAGATCGACCGGCGGGGCATTTTCTCTGCGCAGGTCGCGGTAGATTTGTGGGTACCGGTTTTTCCAAAGCAGCCAGAAGTGCGCAATGTCTTCTTTGCGTTGCTGCACGAGATAACGGGGTTTTTTCTGTCTTCCGGTGGGGGGGATTTCCTCGATGAGCAGATTCTCAGTCTGCAAAGACGGTATCAGGTCCTTGCGCAGTAATCCGCGTAAAGGGGGCAGGATGCCCAGTGCAAGAAAATCGAGCAGTCCGCGAGCGGAACGCTGTTTGACGAAAACGCCGTCGAAATAGGCGCCATAGCGTCCGAACGGTTTGCCGAAATCGAAGAAGATCCGTTGTTCTTTGTTTTCGAGCAGGATTTTATTTCCGCCAATTTCGCCGACACCGCCATATGCTGTGATCTTTACTGACATCGTATACCTCCTGAGCCGGTTGTGCTTTCTCCCGCCTGTTGGGGAAAATGTGCATGCGGGCGAGCGGTTTGTGAACTGTTATTGTAATTGTATACGCAAACAATGCTTTATTGCCTGCTGTGTTACCGGGTTGGGGGTTCGATTGGTCAATCGAAAATGATGGGGGGAATGTCGCTGATTTTTTCGATGGTGATGCAATCCGCCTGCGGGAAAACGCCTTTGGGGTCGTAAAGCAGGGGAATCAACCCGGCATTTTGTGCCCCGAGAATGTCTGCGTAATAATTGTCTCCTACATAAAGCGTATTTTCGGCTTGTGATCCGGCGAGTTCCAGGGCATGGGTGAAGATTCCCGGTTCGGGTTTCCAGATATCGATTTGACCGGCGACAAAATAGAAATCGAAGAGCGGTTCGAACGCGAGTTCCTTCATTAGGCCGTCGATGGGCTTGCTGCGGTTGGAAACCAGCCCGAGGGTGATTCCGGCGTGTTTTAGCAAGTTCAGGGTTTCGAAGACATCCCCGGGAACATAATTCTCCGGATTGTAGTGTTCTTCCATGTATTGCTGCAAGACGGGCGCCAGTGAACCGGCTGATGTTTCGCTGCATCCATAGGCGACAAGGTAGCGTTTGATGTAGTTTTGCCAAAAGGCATCGTCGTCGGTGTGTTCCTGATAGTCGGCGTACATCTCATGGGATTGCGCCCAGTAATAATGTGCCCAGCGGGCGGCTTCGAGAGCTTTTTCCGGTGAACAAGGGGCTCCGAGTGCAATTGCTTGCTCAATCAAAAGTTCATTGGCATTGGGCCGGCTATGGCGTAATGTGCCATCCAGATCGAAGAATACTGCTTCGGTGGTACGGGTGATTTTTCGTGATGCTTTTTGCATAACGTTTCTCTCGTGAGTGTTGACCCGTCAGGGTTTGTGGCATTATACCTGAGATGTACGGAATAGATTCCTGTTCCCTGATTTATCCCCCGATGAAGGACATTTCCACTTTGGGCAGGTTTCGCGTTTGTGAGGAGCGAATTTCGGAATAGCGGTCGGCACGTGCCTGCCAGAGCTGGATGATTGCCTGATAAATTTCATCATCGTTTGCTCCGTCACGCAGCATAGCGCGCATATCGAACGGTTGAATGCCAAACAAGCAGGTATACAAGCCGCCTTTGGCAGAGAGACGGATACGCGTGCAGTCCCGGCAGAAGGGCTGGGTAACAGATGCGATAATTCCGATTTCACCGCCGCCATCTTTGTAGAGGTAACGCCGGGCAACTTCTCCGCGATAATGCGGTTCTGCGGGAACGAGGGGGTGAGCGGCGTGGATGGTTTCGACGATTTGCCGGGCAGGGACGACATCATCCATGCGCCAGCCGTTTGTCGTGCCCACGTCCATGAATTCGATAAAACGCAGGATGTGCCCGGTGCCGCGGAAATATTCCGCCATGGGAAGAATATCTTTTTCGTTTACCCCCCGCTGCACAACCATGTTGATTTTCAGCGGATGGAAACCGGCTTGTTCGGCGGCATGGATGCCATCCAGCACTTTGGAAACCGGAAAGCCGACATCATTGATTTTCCGGAAGGTTTGCTCGTCGAGTGAATCCAGGCTGACGGTAATGCGGTCGAGACCGGCTTTTTTGAGCGCCTGGATTTTTTGCGGAAGGAGCGAGGCGTTGGTAGTCATTGCCAGGTCGAGGTCGGGAATTTCACGAAGCATGGTAACCAGCACTTCCACACTGTGACGCAGCAGCGGTTCTCCGCCGGTCAGCCGGACTTTGCGCACGCCAAAGCGCTTGAAAATGCGTACCAGCCGGGTGATTTCTTCGAATGTGAGCAGTTCTTCGCGTTTGAGAAAGATGTGGGTGTGCCCGAAGATTTCCTTGGGCATGCAGTAAGTACAACGGAAGTTGCATTTGTCGGTGACGGAAATGCGCAAGTCTTTCAATGGACGCTTGAGCGTATCGATGATTTCCATGGGCGTATTCCCCGTTTCCGTTATTCTTTGCTGGCGGGAGGTGTTTGCTTTTTGCATTCCGTTATTATACCCAGTTTCCGCAAGCGTTGGATTAGCCGCCGGGTATTTCTTCGGCAGCCTTGCGCAGCAGGTTTTCGAGTGTTGCGCCTTGCCGGAAAACAAGCATTTGCCAGTTCGGCATCAGTCTGTCGAGCAGATAGGCTTGCAGCAACCCGCTGTTGGTAAAGCGGGCATCGGTATCTTTCCCTACTGCCGAAGTTATCTGGTTGATTTCACGCTGGCGGAATTTGCCGAATGCGTGATAGCCTTCGAAAGCCGGATCGTTTTCCATTTGCGGAACAGGATGGTAGGACGGCGTGACAGAAGCGGTTTGCCAGATTTTTACGGCAGTGTACTTTGCCAATCCGTGGAGCCATTCGAGGCTGGTTTCATAGGACTGCAAGGTCCGGTCGAGCGGGCATGCCGTGCGCCTTTTTCCACGGATGGCGAAAAACTCCCTGATATGAAGGCGGGTTTCTTGATTATCAGGAGCATCGAGCGCAGCGACGAGTTTTTTCGTTTCGGTCAGCCAGAGTTTCAGCATTTGGGAAGTGTTGCAGGTTTGCCAGTAGCGGTCATGGTTTTTTGCGGTGTGCAGCGCACGGTTGAAGTTTTCCGGAGATGTACTTGCCTGATAGGCATGAAAGGATTCCTGAATGACACCGGTAAGTTGTATTTCACTGCTGGTATCGAAGAGATGGTAAGGGAAAACAGGGTCGAGAAAACCCGGTATCAGTCGGCGAAAACTTCGATGAATATAGCGATCGGTTTCGAGCTTTGTCGCCATGCTGGCTGTCCAGGTTTTGCCGATGCGGAAGGTGAAGTTGTTTTCTCCATGGTATGGTTTTCGGTAGTACGGTTTGTTCTCAAACAGATCATTGGGAACTAATTCCCATCCCTGCGGAAAGGCAGGGTAGCCGGTCAGGAAGACGGTGTTTTCATCCCACAAGGCAACGGGAATGGGGGCATCTCCGAAGCCACCCCAGACGCGGTTTCCCAGCGTGTGGCGGAGATGAGCAGCTTCGGCAAGCCTGGCTTTGTCGAGCGCTGTCAATTTGCCGGTGGTATCCGGCGCTTTTGTGGCTGTGTGATTGGTGGCATATCCGTAAGCCGCAAATGCGAGCAGTGTCAGCCCGAATCCTCCCAGAAGAATAATCAGATAGCGGAGCCATTGCCGGGATGTGTTCATCGATTGCGTTTTCCCTTTCGCAGGTTGAAAAAACCGCCGCAGGAAACAAAGCCTGTGTGGCGCGGTTTCGATGCGGCGGATGTATGGCGGGTTTTCTCCGCTGACGGAGAAATTATTTGCCGGTGATAGTAATCGTTACGATTGTCTTTTTATTGGTTTTATCACCGATGATGGCAACCATCGCCTGACTATTTTCCTTGGTGAAGTAAAAAATACTGTTGGTGCCACTGATGTAGCCGTTATCCTGTTTCTCCCAGCCTTTGGCGGGCATTTCCTGGAGATAAAAATCAACGACTTCCTGAAAAGACATGCCGGTGCTGTAACTGACCAAATTGCCGGTGTTTATCGGTGTTTCGAGTTCTCCCGGAACAACGGGAATATCATCACGAGGCGGTTCAGGATGGTTTTCGTCGACCAATGCCTGCATGGTTGCCTGGGCATCCTGCGCGTTATCCGGTAATTCGGTCACCATTGCCTGCATGGTTTCCAGCATTCCGCTATCGGCGATTTCTGTGATTGCTGCGGCTGCGGTTTCCATGAAGCCTGACCCACTGACTTCGGTTGCCATATCCTTGACCTGGCCAATGACATCATCTGCACTGGTGGCAACAGCCTGCATCGTTGCAGCAGCATTCTTTCCTTTTTCGACAGTATCCATTGCCTGGTTGATCATTCCGCATGCGCTTGCCAAAAGCACGGCGCTGAGTGCAAAGGTCAACCAGAAGACGGTTTTATTTTTAGGGTTCATAATCTTCTCTCCGTTTCTGTACCATTATTCGTTTCGCTTCTTTGATGCAAATTTGCAACTATTGTTTGATCATTACGTATTTAACCACAGAAGAGGATAATTCTCCAAAGTATTTTGAAAGGAGTTTGTGAAATGGGTTTGATAAGAGGAATATTTGGATTGATTGGGGGCGTGATTAGCCTGGTTGTGGGAATCATTGGCGCAGTTGTCGGGGTGGTGTTTGGTATCCTTGGGGTTGTATTGAGCGCGGGATGTGCAAGTATCGTGTTGGTTGGCATATGCCTGATCTTGCCGGTTGTCATCATCCTGGCGATTATCTTCTGATGGCAGAACGCGGTCTGCTCTCCTGCTGACCCTTTCTCGAAGCAAGATCCCGGTATACGCCGGGGTCTTGTGATTTAAAGGGCGTTGCAGCGGATTGACAGGCGATCAAATGCCGAGTGCTTGCAGGAAGAGTTCGCTGCCCGCCAGACGAAGGAAACTTTGGCGTTCTTCTTCCAGCAGGAGGGCGATAGCTTCGATGTTTTTCCGGAGAAGATGTTTGGTTTCCTGGATGCCGATGGCGTTTTGTTTGGCGAATTCGGCTGCGGTTTTCAGCCCTTTCTCCGGCAAATGGTCGGATGGCACCAGGTCATTCGCCAGCCCCCACTTGAACGCTGCTTCTGCGTGAATGGGTTTCCCGCCCAGCAGTGCTTCGGTTGTGTGTCTGCGGCCGATGAAATCCGGCATGAGTGTGCTCCACCCGCCAAGCGGGATGGCGAAACCGGATTTGAGCACCGGCTCGAAGATGGTTTGCGGGGCAATCAGCACGTAATCGCTGGCGAGGACAAACCCGGCTGCTCCGTTGCCGACGATGTCATGTGCAATTGTGATGACGGGCACGGGAATTTGCATGATCCGCAGGATGACGCGGTTGAGCAGTTCGGTGAGCGCTGCAAGATGAGCAGCAAGGGCTTCGGGCTGGTGCGGAAAAGTCCGCCAGTCGAATCCTGTGGAAAAGGAACTGCCGTTGGCTGTCAGCAGGATGGCGCGGACTTCACTCTTCTTGCTGAAAGCGGTCAGGACGTCATCGAGCGCATGAAGCATGCCAGAAGATAGTGCATTATGGGTTTCTGGTTGATTGAGGGTTAGCAGTCCCAGTGCTTCCCGTGTTTCTGCCAGGACCAAAGATTTCATAGGGTGGCTTCTTTTCCTGATATAGCCGTCAGGTACCCACCGCGAATTGGCGTTTCAATGCGATGCCGTGTTTGCCGGTTTTTGCAAAGATTGTTTGGAGGATGGTTGCATCGGCAAATATCAGGTGCCGACGACGATGCCGCCATCCACGCGCAGTACAGTGCCGCTGATGAATGATGCTTCGTCCGAAGCAAGGAACAAGTATGCGTTGGCGATATCACGCGGTTCACCGAGACGCCTGAGGGGTGTGTGTTTGCGCATGTTGTCGAGAACGTTTTCGGGCATGGATTTGACCATTTCGGTTGCGGTGAACCCGGGGGCGACGGCGTTGACGCGAATATTGTAACGGCCGAGTTCGCGTGCCCAGACTTTGGTCATCCCGATGACGGCGGCTTTGGTGGCAACGTAATTGGTTTGTCCGAAATTGCCGTCAAGCCCGACGATGGAAGATGCATTGAGAATGACCCCGCCGCCGCTGCGAGCCATGTAGGGGGTGACAACCTGGGTGCAGTTGAAAACGCCTTTGAGATTCACCTGAATGACCTTGTCGAAATCTTCTTCGGTCATTTGTTTGACCAGGTTCCCGTTTTTTACCTTGACGAAAATGCCGTCCCGCAGGATGCCGGCATTGTTGACGAGTACGTCGATATGCCCGTTTCTGTTGTAGACGTCATCGATCCAGGCTTCCACGGACTTGCGGTCACTGACATCCACTTTGTAATAATCTCCCCCGAAATTGCGGGCAGCTTCTTTCCCTTTTTCCACTGCGATATCGCAAATGATCACCTTTGCCCCTTCTTCGGCAAAACGCTCTGCGGTGGCTTTACCGATGCCGGATGCACCGCCGGTAATCAGACATACTTTATCCTTAAGTCTCATTTTGTCTCTCCTGAGCCTGTGCTGGTCGTGAATAGGTTTGTGGTTAATTAAACCCCATTTTGATGGAAAACGAAAAGCAATTTGAAAACTGCCGATTGAGATGAATGTCGGTTGCTGCCTGTACTTACCCCGGAGCGTTTTCCCTGAGGCGTTGGTGAGTGGTGCAGGCAAGCCGGGCGGGGTTTGGGGCTGTTTGCCGGAAAACGCAGGGGAGACCAGTTTTGTTTGTCGTTACATCGGTGTGTGCGAAAAGCGAATGATTAGCGGGATGACAATGGCGGTGAAAGCCAGGCTAAGAATGACGGCAATGAAGAGAAAATAGCGGTTTTTGTAGCCTTTTACCAAACTGATGTCGTAATATTTTGCGACGTCGTGATCTTCGTACATGGAAATCAATCCGTGAAGCAATTTTTCCCGCGATTTTCTGCCCGTGTTAAGCCCAAGGGCGGCGATGGTGTTGATCACGATGCTTATGAAGATGAAGATGCCCATGATCAAGTCATCGGTCGCGCTGTCGTGCGAGCCGGCGATAGAGGCATTGATTGCCAGCGCAATTAAGTTGAAGACGATGGCTGTGATGACAAAGATCCGGTCGGTGCGGATATTTTGCTGTAATTCGTTGATGATATGTTTGTGTACCTGGGTAATCATGAATGGCTCCGGGTTGATTGGTGTCAATTTTTATACGGATATGCCGGATGAAACGGCAGGGGCAGTGACGAAAACCGCGGTGCAGGAAGTTTTGAGCTTGATACTTCTGCTTCCGGTGTTCACCATCAGATGATCAGATGTCGATTCCGAATACCTGGCGTACCAGATAGCCAATTCCGAAGGAAAAGGCAGCGACGCTAACGCTGACAGCCGCCATCTCCAAAAAGCGTTTGCCGAATTCGAGATCTTTGGCAACAGAGATGTAGAAGTTGAACAAGGCAATAATCAAAATTGCGTTCAGCAAGGTCCATGCCAGACAGGCGAGATAGTTTTGGAGCAGGAAGAAGGGCAAAATAAGGACGATGACGGTGAAGATATAGGCGATACCTGTATAAAGCGCAGAGCGTCCCGGGGATGCTTCGCCATTTTCTGCGCGGGTCGAGAGGTATTCCGAGGCTGCCATCGAAAGCGCAGCGGATACGCCGGTGATCAGGCCGGTAACGGCAATCAGCCTTGTGTTTTGAAAGGCGAAGGTCAATCCTGCAAGTGCTCCGGTGAGTTCCACCAGCGCATCGTTCAGACCAAGGACAACCGAACCGGTGTATTTGAGCACTTCTTCATCCAGCATGGCAAGCAATTTGTTTTCGTGTTCCTCTTCATTGCGAATGATTTCCTCGATTTCTGGGATTTCATCGCGGAACTGCTGATAAGATAATTGCGCCCATTCTTCCCCGCGTTCCATCAGTTTGATGCCGAAGGTCAGCCCCAGAATGCGTGCAATCCAGTAATAAATCCAGACCTGAAACCAGTTGGGGGCGGTATCCTCTTTGGTATAGGACTTGAAGATTTTGTAATGTGCTGATTCCTGCAAGCCGATATTCTGAACAACTTTTCGGTTATTGGGGTCTTTCACTACTTCTGCCAAACGCATGTAAGTATAGTGCCCGGTAATTTCAGCCCGCTGCCATTTCAGGGCTTCTTTTTGGATTTTTGGGGATAATGCCTGAGCCGCCATGCGACTATTCTCCTTGAAGTTCTCTTGCTTTCCTTGAATATCCGGACTTTTGATTGCCGGATGGATAATGCTGATCTCTTGTTTGATTATATCAAACTTGCCCGCCGGCGTTTCCCCGCCCGAAAATTTCCCGGGAAAAATGCTCAACGGAACATGGTGATAAAGAGACCGGGTGATGGTGTTGCCTGCTGTGGCAAAGTGTGTTGCCGGATGACGGGAAACATTGCGGAAGAACGGTTTCGGGTGCATCGAGTGAAATCGAGCCGGTGCCAATCCAAACGAAGATGTGCCGTTTTTGTGCGCAGCTTGTGCCAGAAAAATGAAGCGTGTCAAGCCGCCCTATGTGCCTGTTGCCGGGGAAAATAGTGAAACCAACAGTTCCATAGCAGTGTTTACCTTAACAGATTAAGCTTCCGGTGCTTCTGCGGCGGTTGTGTTGTTTTCCCGTTTATGATAACCGGCACTTTTTTTTGGGGGGGGATGTTTTATGGCGCGCTCATACAGCGTAGATAGACGTGTCTTCGGTGGGCGCGGGAACGGTGTTCGAAGAGGTAAATGCCTTGCCAGGTGCCCAGCGAGAGGTGCCCGTCATCGATTGGGATACTCAGGGACGTGTTCGTGAGCATGGCACGCATGTGGGACGGAGAATCATCGGCACCTTCGAGCGTATGGCGGTGCCATGCCTGCCTTTCGGGTGCCAGACGTTCCATATAGGCTTCCAAATCGATGCGTGCGGTTGGGTCGTAGGATTCGCTGGCGACCAGTGATGCGCTGGTGTGTGGAATGAAAAGAAAGCACATGCCTTCTTCGATATTCCAGGCGCGGATGCGTTCTTCGATCAGGCCGGTAAACTGATACAGCCCTTTCCCGCGTGTATCAATGACGAGGGTGTCTTTGTACCATTGCATAGTACGGGTATTTTACCCGGTTTATGATGTGTGCGGAAAATCTCGCCGGAAACTGGAACTACGCGGTTCGACGAAGCCGATAATGTCTTCCGCCCCGGTTTGGCGGGAACGGTCAAACCGGCAGCGATTTGGTTATGTTAATCGGGATGGGTTATTCCTCATGGCGGTGTACTGTCTGTTGTACGGTGCGTTTGATTTCATCGAGGGGCACCAATTGAATTTCGACGACAGTACCCAGCGCTTCGGCTATCTTTACCACCGAGTCAAGGGATGGTTTCACGGAAGCGTTCTCAAGCCGTGAAATGACCGCCTGTGTCGTTCCTGCTTTCTTTGCCAATTGTGCCTGCGTGAGTCCGAGGGCTTTGCGCCTGAGCAGGATGACATCTGCCAGCTTGTAGAAAACTTCCTGACGGAGGTATTCTTTCAGAAAGTCGTCGTCCTGGAATTTTTCTTGTAAGAGTTTGTTCAATTTGTTCATTGTATGCGCTTTCCAATCGATGTTTTTTGTGACAGATTATATCATTATTGATATAATCTGTAGCATCAGGAGTATTTTCAGGTTTTGTGTTTCTCTTCCTCGATGGAAATAGAAAATCCGCTCACTAGCAATGAGCGGATTTTTATTAGTTGTATGCGGAAAGCGGTTATGGCAGGAAGTTGTGCGGATTGAGTTTGGCACCGTTGAGCACCATTTCGAAGTGCAAGTGGGGCCCGGATGAGTTGCCGGTACTGCCCATGCCGCCGATTTGTGTGCCGCGGAAAACACTTTGCCCGCAGCCGACTGCCAGAGAACTCAGGTGAGCGTAGGCTGTTTGCCAGCCATTGCCGTGGTCGATGACGATCAGATTGCCGTATCCCCAGTTCGACCAGCCGGCGTAGACGACCACACCTGCATCAGCAGCGAAGATTGGTGTGCCGATTTGTCCGCCGATGTCAATTGCCGGGTGGACGACGGCGTTGTAATCATAACCGGAGATCCAATGCGAGGTTGTCGGCCAAACAAAGGCACCTGTTCCCACAGCCCCTTGATAAATCTTGCCACAAAAACCAGGTCCATAATAACGGGCGGATGCAGGGTTAGACCTTGTAATTGCCGGAGGACCCCAGTCCTGAACTTTGCGCTTGCCGTCAGGAATGACAAGCCATCTGCCCGGTTTGATGCCGGGATCTTCCACGTTTGCCATGGTCAGGTCGAAACGGTTTCCGGGATATTCGAGGATTTTTTCCGGGTCGACTTTGAAAAAGTCGGCGACTTTTTTCAGGTCGTCCCCTTCCTGCCATTCGTAGTATGTTCCATCGACAGGAAGAATATTAAGTATCTGCCCCGGTTTGAGCAAATGCGGATTATCTTGCAGAACATCGAAGTTGCCCCAAAGGAGCGTTTCCGGCTTGAGCCCGAATGAATCGGCGATGCTGAAAAGACTATCACCGGTTTTTACCGTATAGGTGATGACATCTGCCCGCGGGCGTGTCGGGATCGTTGTGTGCAGAGACGCCACCCGGAAAATACCACTGCTGATCGTGTTTTCTGCGGTGAAAGGTTCCGTGGAAATCGAAACGATATTGTCTTCGGTTGTATTGTCAGCGGTATCTGCTTTTTCAGAAGATGGGGCGTTAACGTTAGCGGTTTGGGGGGCTGAGAGCCGTGCCCAGGACAGAAAAGCAACAATGCCAACCAAAATCACCAACGCAATATTTACAATGAGGTGCAAATAAGGCTTCAACTTGCCCTGTTTGACAGCCACATTTTTTGACTGCGAATCGCTTTGCTTTGCGGATGAATGCGCTGATTCGGCGACCGCAGTTTGACTGCCGGTGTTTTCCGAGTCAGCCTTGTGGTTATCATCCATGGGGTCATTTTCTTTCGTCATTCACATTGCCTCGTGCTTGTTTCCTTGTACCAATCATTTATGCGGTCATTATGCTAGTCTTTTTGAGTTTCTTTGTCAAGGCTGGCGGAAGCCTTTGCAATGGTGTTTTTCACGTAGGGTTGGTGCAAGTGCACCGGATCGTGTTCCGACGGACGTACTCTCTGGTTCAGCAATTCGACGAAAATGGAAAAGCCCATCGAGAAGTAAATATACCCCTTGGGAATATGGAAGTGCAGTCCGTCAGCCATCAAGGAAACCCCAATCAGTAGCAGGAAACTGAGAGCAAGAATTTTGATGGTCGGGCGGTCGTTGACAAACTTGCTGATAGGGCCTGATGCGACCATCATAATGCCCACAGCAATGACCACTGCGGCAATCATTACGGCAACCTGCTCAGCCATGCCAATCGCAGTTACGACTGAGTCGAGTGAAAAGACGATATCCAACAGCGTGATTTGAATCACTACGGACCAGAAAGAAACCCGTATTTTGGCGGAATCCTGTCCTTCCTTACCTTCCAGCTTTTCGTGAATTTCGACCGTACTTTTGCCAATCAGGAACAACCCGCCGGCGAGCATCACGAGGTCACGCCAGGTAACGGTGTGTTCACCCAAAGCGAAAAGCGGTCTGGTCAGATGTGCCAGCCATGCCAGTGAAACCAGCAGGAGAATGCGGGTAAACATGGCGCCGAGAAGGCCAAGTTCGCGTCCTTTGGCTTGTTCTTTTTCAGGAAGTTTTCCTGCAAGGATCGAGATGAATACGATATTGTCGATCCCCAAAACGATTTCCAGCGCTGTCAATGTAATCAGTGCAATCCAAATTTGAGGGTCAGTAATCCAGTTCATTGTCCATTCCTTCTTGATAGTCAATCAGCTTTCATTGTCGTGTTTGCCTGAAAGTGAAAGCTGCGTCACAGTGTAAATGAAAAATCGGTTGATGGCAAGTTCAGGTTTTTCCAAAAAAACTGTGGCAAGCTTGACCGGTGACTTTGAACCAATTTCCGTTGGTAATGGTATTAACAACGGCTTTTGTCAAATTCCATTGGAAATGCATGCACCACCGGGCCCCTTGCCGGATTTTATCCGGGAAGGTTGCAGCGAGTGTAAATCAAGCATTCCGGGAAGACATATGATTACCGATCAGGGAAAGTGTGTTGTTGTTGTGATGAATGGCAACCGTATGCTCCCCTGACCATTCTCCTCCTCTTTGTCAACACCCCGATAATTTTTCTATCGGGGTGTTGCGGTAAATTTATTGGAAGCATCGACTGATGCCGTATTCCCTGTGAAGAGGCAATGATATGCGGCGTGTTCAAGCAAAGAAGCTGCCGTGCCTGTTCTTCGCAGGGTTGTCATCCTGACAGGGCCGGGGAAGCGTTATTCTTCTTTGGCAACCTGAAGATGGCACCAGGCGTACAGGGCATCATAAACATCGAATTGGCGTTCGAGATTCTCGAAATCATCGGGGAAGCGCAGGCTGTATCCGATTGCAATTGCGTCCAAACCGGCGGCGATGGGGTCCTGGTCAAGATCTTCGGTGACATCGGCGCTGTGGACGATTTTGGCGAGCCGCAGGAGCGCTTTGTTTTTCAGTCCGTAGTGTTCGATGATAGCTTCGAAGGAGCATTTCCCATCGTGGTGTCCCAAGTCGACGCCGGGAGCATCGAAAGGAATGCCGCCCATCTCTTCAGCGACTTTGATGATTTTTCCGGAAGGGACGAAGAGGAATTCTGCATCCGAGTCCACGAAACGGCTGATCAACCAGGGGCAAGCGACACGATCAACGTGTACGTGTGAACGGGTAACCCAAAGCATCTTTTTTCTCCTTATGTGATGGTTCTGAAATGGTTTAGAAATCGATTTTCGATATTATACACCGAGGCGGGTCATCCGAACCATTCATTTTGCGTCGGATATGTTCCCGGTTGCAAACACGAAGGCAGGAACGTGCCTGTTTGTGTTCCGAATTCTGCTGCGTTAGGGTTGACGCGTACTTTGTGATGTGCCGAAATGCGGGCAGGCGGTGATGATAAATCCGTTACGTGTTTGGTTATGGGCAATGGACAGGTGCGTAATCGGGACGGGTGGAAAGATTGTTGGTTTGAGACAAGGCTATTCATCCTGACCGGGCATTTTCTTTAATGTGTCTTCATCTTGTCTTTACCGTTCCTTTATATCGTTCGGCTAAGATAACAGCAGGATAATACAAAGGAGGTAAGTTATGTTCGGTTGTTGTGGCGTGGCAGGATTTTGGGGAATCGGAGCGCCGGGAAGTATCGGTATTCTGATTTTTATTTTGCCGGTAGTACTGATTTTGGGGATGATCCTTTGGATGGGATACCGAATGGTCCGGCAGTTTTCCGGCAATGCGCGGTATGACAAAGCCAGGGAAGATGAAGATGTTCAGGGCGAATCCCCTGCTGTTATTCTTGGTGTTCGTTATGCACGCGGTGAAATTAGTCGGGAGCAGTATTTCCGTATGGTAAATGATTTACAAGGAAAGCGAGGTGTCGAATGATGATGGGATTTGGTTTGCTCGGCGGGTTGTTTGTGATTATCTTTCTGGGGATAGCTGTTGTGAGCCTGCTGGGAGTTGGGCGCGGCGGGGCCGCGTTTTCCAGCCGGAACAGTGACCGCAATTTCCCTGATGTCCCTTATGGAAACCATTCTGCAATTCTTTCCCCAAGGGATGAATTGGACAGGCGTTACGCGAGCGGTGAAATTGACCGGGAAAAGTATTTCAAAATCAGGGAAGATTTGGGGAGAACTCCTGAATAAGTCAAAGTTTCACCGTCCATGAACCGGTGAATTCGAGAAGGCAGAGGCTGCAAAGCGGTTCTCTGCCTTCTTCGTTTTGTAGATGATACAGTCAGGTTGCGGGCGGGTTTTCAGTGTGTGAACAGGTGTGGATTCGTTTTCTGGAATGAAAAGGGAGGATTGTCTCCGGAGAAAAAGCTCATGTATAATGAATAACAAGCGGCACGAACGTGTCATTTTATCCATGCAGTGAATAATTTTCCGGCATACGATTTCGATGATTCCCCGCTCCGGTTTATCATCCGGTGATTCAAAAACAACTGCGAGACGTAGACGTTTTCGGCGTTTGCCTTTATTCTGGCTGTCATTGTTTTTCATGGCGGGCATCGTGCTGGCTGCGTTTTTCCCCAATCCATGGCAGCTTTGGCTGGCGGGCGCTGCGGTTGCAGTGTGTGCCGGCTTATGCTTTGGGTGGTTCTCCAATCGGCGGGCAGGAACAGGCGAGGGCTTTTTGTCTGCCAGGATACTGCGGTTTACGGGGGTGTCGTTATGGCTGCTGATTGCGGGGATGCTTCTCGGTGCTGTTCGTTATCAGGTTTCCTTGCCGGATTTGAAGGATACCCATGCGATTACCCGGATGCGTGATGATGGGTTGGTTTATGTCGTGAGCGGTGTGCTGGTGAAACCGCCTGATGTGCGCGACGGGTATACCAATTTGTGGATTGCCTGTGAAAAAATCCGGATGAAAGATGCCATTCATGACGAAGAAGTCCATGGCTTGCTGCTGGTGCGTACTCCGAGAATAGAAAAATGGCATTACGGGGATTTGGTCGTCGTTGAGGGGAGAGTCGAGACGCCTCAGGATGGGGATGATTTTTCGTACAGGGCATATCTCTATCATAAAGGGGTTTACGCGACGATGACATCACAAGCCGCTGCCGGCATGGGAGTGCGAAAGGGGAATGTTTTCATGCGGTTTATTTTCCTTTTCAGGGAAAAGGCACTGGATGAGGTTTACCGCTTGTGGCATGACCCGGAAGCTTCGTTGATTGCGGGGATTTTACTGGGCGTTGAAAACGGGATTTCTGCAAGGGTTGCCAGCGCATTCAAGGCAACAGGAACGACGCATATCATTGCTATTTCCGGTTTCAATATCACGATAATTGCCGGATTGCTGATTGGGATATTCGGGCGGGTGATGCAGCGCTATTGGGCGGCGGCTGCGGCAATTGCGGGAGTACTGTTTTATACGCTGCTCGTTGGTGCAGATGCGGCTGTTGTACGTGCTGCTATCATGTCGGTTTTTTCGTTGACGGCTGTTCAGCTTGGGCGCAGACAGCATGGGTTGAACAGTTTGGCGGCGGTTGCCGGTTTGATGGGGCTGCTCGATCCGCATGTTTTGTGGGATGTCGGGTTTCAACTTTCATTTGCCGCTACGCTGGGTTTGGTGCTTTATGCTCAGCCAATGCAGGATTGGTTCGTCGCACTTGTTTCACGCTGGTTCCCCGTTCGTCTGGTAAAGAAGATAGCTGGTCCGGTTGGGGAATATTTTCTGTTTACACTGGCGGCTCAGGCGACGACTTTGCCCGTTTTGGCATATCATTTCAAACGCTTGTCGCTTTCCTCCCTGCTGGTCAATCCGTTGATATTGCCTGCCCAACCGCCGCTGATGATTCTGGGGGGAGTAGCGTTGTTGGCGGGGCTTGTCTCGCATATTTTGGGCGTTGTGACGGCTCCACTGGCATGGTTTTTTGCCGGGTATACGATCCGGGTTGTCGAAGCAATGGCGCCTTTACCGGGGGGCGTACTGGTGGTAGGGCGGGTTGGTATCGGGCTTGTTTTTTTGTATTATGCCGGATTGTTTGCGGGTACAGCCTGGTTCGGCGAATTGAAAAACAAGTTTATTCAATGGAAGCAGCGTTCTTTGTACGAACGATTGGCGATACCGGTGCTGGTCGGGTTGTCGGTGTCGGCAGCCTTGTTGTGGCGCGGTGTGAGAACAGCACCGGACGGTTATTTGCATTTGACATTGTTCGATACCGGAAGCAGCAATGCATTGTTTATCAGAACACCGACCGGCCATACGCTTTTGATTGGGGGCGGCTCGAAAACCAGTTTGCTTTCGGACGCTCTGGGGAGGCGGCTGCCGTTCGGGCAGCATGCGCTTGACGTGCTTCTGGTGCCTTCTGCCAATGAGCAGGATATTCGCGCACTGCCCGGCCTGGTTACCCGCTATCTTCCGAAGATGGTCCTTTGGGCGGGTCCGCTGAATGCGAACAAACCTGCTGACCGACTGAGAAAGGTATTGAAGGAACAGCGGCTGTCGGTGGTGCGAACACGCACAGGGCAAGCACTTGATTTTGGGGACGGTGTAAGTTTGCGGATTTTACACGCGGGGAGACGCGGTGTGGTATGTCTGTTGAAGAAAGGCGCGTTTCGGGCTATTCTTCCGCTGGGAATATCGATGGAGGATATGCAGGCGCTTGAAATGGGGAAACCTTTTGGGGATATATCCGTATACTTACTAACAGACTATGGGTATGCCCCGGCAAATCCGCCGGAATGGGTTGGCAATTTGCATCCGCAGGTAATTCTTCTTCCTGTTGCGGCAGATGACCCTGACGGCTTGCCGAATCCAGCCGCGTTGGAGAGCGTTCACGGGTATTCGCTCTTGCGCACGGATCTCAACGGATGGATCGAGATCATTACTGACGGTGAAAAAATGTGGATCGAGGCAGAAAAGCGTTAAGTACACTCTAATTTAATTCTAAGCATTTCGTAGTATAAAGAAAAAGCGAAAAGTGGTTTTTCGGAACACACTTTTTTTTATCCTAGGAGAACAAGATCGTTCATGCCGATTGCTTCCGGTGCTGGATAACGACGGATGCAGCGTTTGAAAGCATGAACAACAACTGAGGGTTTGGCTTTCATTGCTGATGATCATCATCAACGGCAGCAGAAAAGATAACCGTTCAAGATCGAAAAACAGAACTCATGGATGTCATTAAGGCATTAGGCGTTTGGAATTATGTAATCTTCGCTACAATGGTATTTGTCGAGGGACCTACCGCGACGCTCATTGGTGCGACTGCCGCAGGTTCAGGCAGACTTAAACCGCTTGCAGTGTTTCTGGTTGCAGCCGGAAGCAATCTGATGGCGGATTCGTTTTGGTATTACCTGGGGCGCTGGGGGCATGAAGCACGGATTTTGCATTGGGTGGAAAAAGTCGGGGTCGATGAATCGATGCTTGAGCAGGCAAAGAGAAAAATGCATCAGCATGCTTTGAAGATTCTTCTGGCTGCCAAACTCACCCTCAGCTTTTCGATACCGGCTTTGATTGTTGCGGGATTGACTCGTATTTCATGGCGGAAGACAATTCTTGTTTTGCTGGGTGCCGAGATTTTGTGGTCTGGCAGTTTGGTGCTGGCGGGGGTGTATCTCGGCCAGTGGCTGGAACGGCTGGAAAAGGGGATTCAGGTCGTCACGATTCTTGGCAGTATCGTATTCTTATTGATATTGATGGTTTTTGTCAAACGGATTGGGAAGCGTCATTTTGTCGATGACGACATTCAGCATGAAGATAACTAGTATAAAAGGAAGAACCAATCTACCATGCGTATTCTAATTTCCTCACAAACTTACGCACCCGACGCTAACGGGCAGGCAGTTTTTACAACCCGGCTGGCGGAAGGGCTGGCGAATGAAAAAAACGAAGTCGAAGTGCTCATGCCATCTTATTCGTGGCATGCAGAAAAGAAAACAGTCAACCGAGTAACCTTGCATTATTTACCCGCGTTTTCATTGAGCCCCTGGTATCCGGAAGTGCGTTTCATCCTGACTTCGTTGCGTCAGGTATCCAATGTAATCAAACAGTTTCGTCCGGATATCGTGCACATTCAGGACCATTATTCGCTTTCGTGGCTGGTGCAGCGTGCTGCGCACAAACAGCATATACCGGTTATCGGAACGAATCATTTTCTTCCCGAGAACATTTTGGATAACCTGCCCGTTCCGTGGGTTCCGATGAAGTTTGGCACGTGGGTGTTGTGGAAATCGTGGCGACTGGTTTTCGACCAGCTTGATTTGATTACTACACCGACGCCCACAGCCGCGCAAATATTGAGGGATCAGCTGGTGAAACCGGCTGTGATTCCGATTTCCTGCGGGGTCGATATTTCCCGCTTCCAGCCGCGTCCGGATTTGGACAGAAAAGCCTGGCGCAGAAAATTCGGGCTTGCTCCTGAAAAACCGTTGTTTATTTTTGTCGGGCGCGTAGACCATGAGAAGCGGCTTGATTTGCTTCTGGAAGCCATGGCGGATTTGCCTGACGATGCTTGCCAGCTGGTGATTGTTGGCAAAGGGCTGCACCTCAAACCGCTTCAACGGCTTGCAATGCAGCTTGGGCTGGGGGATAAAGTTGTCTTTACCGGATATTTATCGGCGGATGATTTGCCGATGATGCTCAATAGTGCCGATGTTTTCGTTATGCCGAGTGAGGCGGAGCTGCAAAGTATTGCGACGCTGGAAGCCATGGCAAGCGGACTGCCTGTTTTGGCTGCTGACAAATGCGCTTTGCATGAACTTGTCAAACCGGGCGAAAACGGCTACCTTTTCAAGGCCGGTGAAAGAAGTTCTTTGGCCGCAGCGATAAGAAATATCATCAGCCGGAAGAGCCAGTGGCAGGCGATGGGGAAAGTCAGCCAGCAAATTGCCGGCAAGCATAATTTCAACAAGACGACCCGTGCTTATCAGGAAGCTTATCATCAGGTGTTGGTGGCTGCGCCAAAGGTTCGCGCGCGGCTGCGTTCGAAAATCTCGTTCAATTTCCCTTTTGATTGAGCGCCGGAAAGCGCAGATAGCCTGACGAAAAGGCGGGTGCAGGCCGGCGTGACGGCGGCAGATTGAAAGACGACATTGGCGAACGGTTTGCCTTGTGGTGCTTATGCAGGTGATGGGGGAGAACGACGCAAGTCTTGTTTGACTTGTACTCAATGCGATTCCCGATTCCCGAACCAGAGATGTAGACCCGCCGGTGCAGGGGGTGCGGTCGAGCGGCAGAGCTGCAAACCCGTTCGATTGCTGCCGGTTATGAAACCATGCTATTGTTCCATCTAGTCGTTTGCGAAACGAAATCTTTCTGACTATCCATTGGCTGGCTGGGTACAATGAGCACTGGAAACCGGTTGTGGCATCGGGGATTGTTTACCGCCAAAGTGAGATTGGGATATAATCAACCTGAAAAACAGGAGGTGTGATATGGATTTGAAACAACACAATGATTATCCGGTTTGGGGCTTTTTATATCATTATCCGAATTATGACCAGCCTGGCGGCGCTTTCCAACTGGATGTTTATTTGACAGAAGAACCGATTGGTCTCGATTTCAATCCGAAGACGATGGAGTTGACGGTGGAATCCAGCCTTGGCGGCGTGGATGAAATCAAACTCTTTGCGCCGTTAGGTGAAAAGAAATCCTATCATGTGGTTGCCGGAAAGGTGAAGATACTAAGCCATGAAGGGATGCGGGAATATGCGTTAACTTTTGGGGGAAAACTGAATATCGAGAAACATGAGGACTATATCTATTGCGAGTTGGTATCCCCGGCTCCGATTTATGAGATTACCCGTATCATCGAATCGCACCGGCTTTTGATCGATGAAATCGAAATCATCCTCGCCGAACGAAAGGCTGCGTGGATCGAAAATGAGCGCGAGTATGAGAAGCGGCTCATCGAAGCGGATCCGCTTGAATTGTATATTGCTATCAGTCAGAAGTTGATTGAAAAGTTCAGGGGTTCTGCCTATGCCAAGGAAGACAGATACAGGCGCCTGGCGAAGTTCTTGCAGGATGAGGTGCTGCGCCTGCAAAAGATGAGACGCGGCAAACTGCCTGTGCTGCCGTTGGAGAAAATATTGTAAGCGGGAATGATACTTGGCAACTATGGTGCGCCGACCGCAACGCAGGATGTCGAAATATGCATCCTGTTTTTTTATTTAAGGAATGAATTGAAAATGAGAACATGAATTGTGGGATTGTATGAAACGGCAGATGATGGTTTAATTAACATCGAAGGGAACGATTAACAAGAAGTTATGCTCGGTAAGTGGCGCAGTTATTGCCGCCGGTGGGGGAAGGATTTGTCTGGTGAATTTGCTGTAATCAGCCCATGCTAATACATCGTGCTCGATGACTTTTCTTGCATTGGATAGTACCCTGTGCTGAAAAAACAAAGCATTCTTCTGCTTGTCTGTTGCCATAAACGAAAGCGATGATTTGGAGGAAAAAGGAAATGAAAATCATTACCGATTGTGCGGCTGATTTGTCGCCAGAAGAAATCAAGGAACTTGACATAACTGTTGCCCCGTTGTACATAAACTTCCCCGAAGAACAAGTGAATGCACTGGATATTACGCCGGATGCTTTCTACGACCGTCTCGAAGCGATGCAGCCGGAGATTCCGACAACTGCTCAGCCGTCTTCAGGGATGTTTGCAGAAATCTTTCGGAAGGCAGTGGAAAAAGGCGATGAAGCGCTGGTCATTCATCTTTCATCCGGTCTGAGCGGGACGATCAATTCAGCCCGTCTGGGGGCGAAGCAGCTGGCGAGCAACCTGGTGCACATTGTGGATAGTCTGACCCTTTCGGGCGGTTTGCGCTTTCAGGTGCTTGCTGCTGCCCGTGCGGCAAAAGCCAACTGGAAACTTCCGGATATTATCGAGCGGCTGGCTGCCATTCAGCGCAATACAGAAGTGGTTTATACGCTGGATACGCTGGTTTATCTGGCTCGCGGGGGCAGGATCGGACGGGTGTCGGCGCTGGCCAGCTCACTCTTGAACCTTAAACCGTTGATTCATGTGGACAGAGGGGATGGAAAGTATAGCACCGTTGGGAAGGTGCGTACCATCAAGCGCGCACTGAACAGCCTTGCCGACCATGTAGTGGAGTTATACGGGCAGGATGAACCGCTCTGGGTTTCTGTTTTGCATGGAAAGTTCGAGAAACAGGCAAATCAGCTTGCCAGGTTGATGCAGGAACGGTTGAATATTGAAAAGCTTGAAACAATTCGTATTTCGCCGGTACTTGGCGTGCATACCGGTCCCGGGATTGTTGGCGTCTCCGTCTTGCCGATGCGCTTGATGGAAGGGCTTTAGCCAACTTTTTGAAATCAGGTGATCTTCCGGCCGTATTCATCGTCGATGAATACGGCCTTTTCTCTATCGAAGTGAATGGGTATTCATGCGGGCAAGCGCGGTTCTGCGGGTTTGATTTTCCGGGGTGTATTACTGTCTCAAATTTGATAAAATTAGGTAGAATAGGTGAGGACAAATACGTTTCAATTCAGGAGTGAAGGCATGCAAACAAACGGCGATTTTTATCTTGGCCGGATTATTGACCAAAAAAAGAACGAGATTACTTCCGATGCATATCTCTATGACCCGGATGATTTAACGACCCACGCGGTTGTCGTGGGAATGACTGGTTCAGGAAAAACGGGGTTGTGTATCGACTTGCTTGAAGAAGCTGCCCTGAATCAAATTCCTGCATTGATGATCGACCCCAAGGGGGATATTACCAATGCACTTTTGCATTTCCCGGATTTACTGCCGTCGGATTTTCAGCCCTGGGTCAACCCGGATGTTGCCCGTCAGGACGGAAAGAGTATCGAAGAGGCGGCAAGCGATACAGCCGGCTTGTGGAAGAAGGGGCTGGCAAAGTGGGGAATCGATGGCAAACGTATTCGTGCTTTGCAGGAAAAAGTGCAATTTGCAGTGTATACGCCGGGTTCCGATGCGGGTATTCCGGTGAGTATTCTTGCCAACCTCAAGGCGCCGAAACTATCCTGGGAGCGAAACAAGGAATTGCTGCGGGAAAAGATTTCCGGGACGGTGACCGCCTTGCTTGGATTGGTCGGGGTGGATGATATCGATCCGGTGCGTTCGCGTGAACATATTCTGGTAAGTAATATTTTCGAGCATGCGTGGAGCAGGGGAAAAGACCTGGATTTGGGAGAATTGATTTTGCAAACGCAAACACCGCCTTTTCCCAAGCTGGGTGTATTCGATGTCGATACATTCTTCCCTGAAAAAGACCGCTTCGAGTTGGCTATGCTGCTAAACAATATCATTGCTGCACCATCGTTTCAGACCTGGATAGAAGGGCAGCCTTTGGATATTCCCAGCCTGTTATATACTCCGGACGGGAAACCGAGGCATAGTGTGTTTTATATTGCCCATTTGACAGATGCAGAGCGAATGTTTTTCGTTACCTTGCTTTATTCTGCCATCGAATCATGGATGCGAATTCAGAAGGGGACGACTAATTTGCGGGCGATTGTTTATTTCGATGAAATTTTCGGCTATTTGCCGCCGGTGCAAAATCCGCCTTCGAAGCCATTGATGCTTCGCATGCTCAAGCAGGCTCGTGCCTTTGGCGTCGGGCAGGTGCTGGTGACCCAGAATCCCGTGGATGTGGATTATAAAGCGCTTTCCAACGCGGGCACATGGTTCGTCGGCAAACTCCAGACCGACCGGGACAAGGAGCGCTTGCTGGACGGTCTGCAAGGCGCAGACCCCGGTATCGACCGGCGAGGGTATGACAAACTGATTTCAGGGCTTGGGAAGCGCGTTTTTCTTGCACATAATGTGCATGATAAAGGTGCCAGAGTCTTTCATACACGCTGGGCAATGAACTATCTTGCCGGGCCGCTGACCCGCGTGCAGATTCCGGCGCTGAATGCGTTAGCCGGTGCATCACCGCAGGTAGCCGCAGAAGGAAAAGACGCCGGCGGGCACGAAGCTTCAGCGACATCCGCAGCTGCCGGCGGACGGGCGTCCGCCCGGAAGAGCGCCCGCCGCAAAGGGGATGCCGCGTTGGGGTCGGGGACGAAACCGCCTGTTCCGGCGAAGGTGGAAGAGTATTTTCTGCCGAACAACCTTACGCTTTCGGAAGCAGCCAAGACGGAAAGACACCCGCTGCCCGATGACATCAAGCAAAACCGCCTGATTTACCGCCCTGTTTTGCTTTGCCAGGCGAATATCCGTTACCTGCAACGAAAGTATGACCTGGATATGGAAGATATCCGCACCGTGCTGGTCGAGGAAACAGACAGGCGCGGGGTTGTCAATTGGGAAGATTGGCTGTATGACCCGATTGATGTTCGCAGCCTTGACAGGCAGCCTGCTCCGAATGCGGTTTTTGCTTCTCTGGATGCTCCCCTGAACGATGCGGTTACGCTTCGTTCGCTGCAAAAAGATTTCACGGATTGGGTGTATCGCAATGCGGAGGTACGTGTACGGGCGAATACAGCCTTGAAAGTTTATGCCGGTCCCGAGGTTTCGCAGGCGGATTTTCGCAAGCGGTGCAGCGAGGCTGCACGCGGGGGCCTCGAAAAGGAAGCCGACAAAGTCGAACGGACGTACAACCGCAAGCTTAAAACCCTGCGGGAACGGCTGGCACGCGAGGAAAGAGAGCTGCGGGAAGATGAGAGCGAATTTTCACAGCGAAAAATGGAAGAATACGGAACACATGCCGAGAATGTACTCAGCTTCCTTCTTGGAAAACGACGGCGCAGCATTTCTTCTTCGCTTTCCAAACACCGGATGACAGAAAAAGCCAAGGCGGATGTGGATGAATCCATCGATGCAATCGATGATTACAAAAAGCAAATCGAAGCGCTGGAAAAGGAAATGGCTGAGCGCATCGATGAAATCAAGGCAAAGTGGCGCGAGATTGCGGACGATGAAGAGGAAATTCCCGTCCAGCCCTATAAAAAGGATATTTATCTGGACCTTTTCGGGGTTGCCTGGTTCCCGTATTATCTTGTCGAAACGGAAGGCCGCACACGCGAAGTTCCGGGTTTCAGGGCGGGTGCCGGCGGACGTTGATGTTCGAACGGGATTATACGATTCGAGACAAGCAGGGAAGAACCTACCGGGTGATCTTCCGCAAGGACAAGCGGCTGAAGAAGACCACCCGTTACCAGCTTCGGAAAGATGATGAGATTTTGGTTCGCGTCCCTTATCGCTTGTCCAGGCGGTATTATTCTGAAATTCTCCGGCATTTGGAAGATGAGCTGGAAAAGTTGACCCGCAGGAAGACCGGAAGGACGGACGCGGATCTTCAAAAGCGGGCGGAAAAAATCAACCGAAAATATTTCAGGGGGAAAATCCGGTGGCAGGCAATCCGCTGGGTGAACAACATGAACAGCCGCCTCGGTTCCTGCACCAGCGGGGGAACGACAGACGGGCATATCCGCATTTCTGCAAAGATTGCCGGTTTTCCCGATTGGGTGCTGGATTATGTCATTGCCCATGAAATGACGCACAGGCTTTATCCGGACCACAGCAAAGCGTTTTGGGAAACCCTGAAAACGGCATACCCGCGCGCCGACGAAGCGCGGGCATTCATCAAAGGGTACTTTTTTGCCAAAGGGGAGACGCTGGAAGACGAGTAACTGCATCCGGAGGGTTTCCAACGGGGGAAAGCAAGCGGCTTGGCAGACAAAGACAATGCGGTAAGGCGTTCCGTAAAACCGGCAGGACACTGTTGTTTTTGCTTTCCGGCAATTTATCACCGGGCAATCCGTCCCACACGGCTGAAAATAGGCTATAATACTTCTTTGTTTTTCCCGGCAATGTTGCGCTCATCGATACGCTGGCATGCGAATCCCACAATGATGATTGAGAAGAAACCATGAGAAAGCGTTATCTCCTTTTAATTTCTCTTGCATGGAGTTTGTTGATTGCTCTTTCAGCAAGCTGGAATATTTATCAGGAAATGGCAACATGGAGAGAAACGCATTTGACCAGTGCCCGCTCGTTCTTTCGGCTGATGGTAACGATGCGTGCCTGGAATGCTGACTCCAACGGGGTTTATGCGCCGGTAAGTGCTCGTACGCAGCCAAACCCTTATCTGGATTTGCCTGACAGGGATATTGACTTGCCGGACGGCAGGAAACTGACGAAGATCAACCCTGCCTATATGACACGGCAAGTTGCCGAACTGGAAAAGAAATTCGATGATGTGAATGTTCATATCACCAGTTTGAATCCGATACGGCCGGCGAATGCACCAGCCCCCTGGGAGAAACAGGCACTTACGGCATTCGAAGATGATGGCAAGAAAGAAGTGTTTTACTGGGACAAGCCATCGCATCTGTTCAGGTATATGGCGCCGTTGTTAACTCAGGAGAATTGTCTGGCTTGTCATGCCAAGCAAGGGTATCAGGTGGGGGATATCCGCGGCGGTATCAGCGTAACGATGCCGGGGAAGCCGTTTTTTCCTTATCCGATCCTTGTCAGCCATTTGGGTATCGGTCTGATTGGTCTGGCGGGAATTTTCCTGTTAGGCAAACGCCTGAACATGGCATTTTCTAAATTGCAAGACCAGACGCATATCGACGGGTTGACGCAGGTTTATAATCGTGCGTATTTCGATGAATATCTTCATCGTGAATTCCTGCGCAGCAAGCGCCAGAAAAGTCCGCTTTCGGTTGTCATCTGTGATATCAATTGTTTCAAGTTGTACAATGATACGTATGGGCATTTGGCCGGTGATAAATGCCTGAAAGATGTCGCCAACACGCTTCGGCAAACAGCAAGGCGGCCGGGAGATTTCGTCGCCCGCTATGGGGGAGACGAGTTTGCAGTCATCATGCCGGATACGTCTTCGAGTGGTGTGGAAGTTGTTGCCCAGATGATGCGGAAAAAGGTCGAAGCGCTGGCAATACCGCATCGCGCCAGCCAGGTAAGCCAGTACGTGACGATTGCTTTGGGCTATTCCACTTATACCGGAGAGGATGGAACGGAACACGATTTATTGGATAATGCGGATAAAGCCTTGTATTCAGCGAAATCGTCAGGGAAAAATCTGGCAACTGCCGGTTAAGCCCCTGATTTTGTGGGTTTGAAATGGCTGTGTCGGGCTTCATTACTGGTATGTCGTTCAACGGGGTTCACCAGAACGTTTTTTGATTTCCGGTTGTGGTTTGATATTACTGGCGTTCAATTCAGAGGGGCGTGATTGCTTGCGGCAGTGTATAATGACAATTATTGGGGTTTGTGGGTTGGCTGTTTCGATATTTTTGCAGAAAACGGCTTTCCCTGAATAAATTGCTGAATACGGAAGGACAAATGATGAGCAAAAGAAAATCAACCCGATTGCCTGTTCCGGATGCACGCCGGACAGATGTCGTCGATGATTACCACGGGACGCAGGTTGCTGACCCGTACCGCTGGCTGGAAGAACCGGATAATCCGGAAACGATCGCATGGACGGAAGCAGAAAATGCCCGGACACATGCTTTTCTTGACGCCTTGCCGGGAAGAAAGGCTATCGAACAGCGCTTGACGTCATTATGGAATTTTCCTGTTATCAATACTGTGCACAAGGCGGGGGAGCGTCTTTTCTTCACCCGAAACAGCGGCTTGCAAAACCAACCGGTTTTGTACGTCAGGGATGAGAAAGATGGAAAAGAAACGCTTTTGCTGGACCCGAATACACTGAGTGAAGATGGCACAGTTGCTTTAATTTCACAGCATTACAGCATGGATGGACGTTATCTGGCTTTTTCCTTGTCCGGCAGCGGAAGCGATTGGCAGGAAATCCATGTTCTGGATACGCTGACGGGCGAAGAAACCGGTGATCATCTATTGTGGACGAAGTTCGCCAATATTGCCTGGCAGGCTGATTCGAGCGGATTTTATTACAACCGCCTTCCGAACCCGGAGAATGTTTCCCCTGAGGATCAGGATACTTATAGCCGAATCTATTTCCATCGCCTGGGTACGCCCCAGAATGACGATGTGCTGGTTTATGAATTTCCGGAAGACAAGGAACTGGCTTTTTCTCCTTTCAGCAGTGATGATGGCAAGTATTTGTTGATCAACAGCCACAGGGGAACTGACCGCCGTAATGGCCTTGTTTTCCGCAAGATGGAAGCTGATGTGCATGCGCCCTTTACCAGTCTGGTGCCTCCTGAAAAAGCACGGTATATCTATTTGGGAAATAGCGATGATTCGTTTTATTTTCTGAGCACCGAGGATGCGCCGAACGGCAAAATCGTTATGGTGAATCTGGAAGATAGCACAAACCGGACCTGGAAGTTGATCATTCCGGAGGGCGAGAATGCCATCGAAATGGCCGGTATGGTTGCGGATCGTCTGGTGTTGATTCTTTCTCACCATGCATATCACCGCTTGCAGGTATATTCGCTGGACGGCAAGTTTATCAATGAGCCTGATTTGCCAGCAATGGGGAGCCTGAGTTTGCTCGACGGGGGAAGCACAAGCAAGGATGCTTTTCTAGGTTTTTCTTCCTTTTTACATCCGCCATCGATTTACCGTTATGAAGCAACAACCGACAAGCTGATACCTTTCTTCGTCCCGGAGATTCCTTTCGATATGCAGGCTTATGAGACAAGACAGGTATTCTATCCTTCCGCAGACGGAACACGTGTGCCGATGTTCCTGACTCATCGGAAGGGTATACGAAAAGACCGCTCCAACCCGGTGATTTTGTATGGCTATGGCGGGTTTACCATCAGTCAGCCCCCGTATTTCAATGTCTGGAATTTGGTTTGGCTGGAGATGGGAGGAACTTTTGCTTTGGCAAACCTGCGCGGCGGTACGGAGTATGGTGAAGCCTGGCACCGGGCGGGGATGCTGGGTAACAAGCAAAATGTTTTCGATGATTTCATTGCAGCAGGTGAATGGTTAATCAAGGAAGGATATACCAGCCCCGCTAAACTTGCAATCGAGGGGCGGAGTAACGGCGGGTTGCTGGTGGCTGCCTGCATGCTTCAACGCCCGGATTTGTTCGGGGCAGTGTTGTGTCATGTGCCGGTTACCGATATGCTTCGTTATCACAAGTTCACCGTGGGGCGTTTTTGGGTGCCTGAGTATGGTAATGCGGAGCTGAACCCTGAGCATTTCCGCTTTTTGTATGCGTATTCGCCTTTGCATAATGTGCAGCAAGGGGTTCATTATCCGCCGATTATCGTGACCACCGGTGATACAGACGACCGTGTGGTACCTTCGCATTCGAAAAAGTTCGTGGCTGAATTGCAGGCGAAAGCTGACTCGGATAGTCTCGTGCTTTTGCGCGTAGAGAGCAAAGCCGGGCACAAACTTGGCAAACCGACTTACAAGATCATTGCTGAGCGGGCGGATGTTTGGGCGTTTGTGGCATATGCTTTGGGGATGCGGGTGAATTTTGGGAATGACTGAGTGAAGAACCGGCGTGTGAGTGCTGTATCTGTCTACATTCAGGGGATTCTTCCTGCCGGCAAGCCGGTCAGTGATGCGGGTTTTGGGCGGATGCAGACAGCAGGATGAGAGAGTGATGACATTCCGGCTGCTTTTGCAGGGGGGACGGCGCACCGGTAAAATGCGGTGCAGGTGTGGTGTTTGAGATTATCAGCTGCCTTTATCCCCTGTGATGGGAACGAAGAAGCAGAGAGCCGGTGGTCCTTGTTGGGTTTCCCGCATGGAACGACAAGCTCTCTGCTTTGTGTGTATGCCTGTTTTTGTCCGGTTCAGTCGTTCATTTCCCGGATGATTTCCTCGACTTCTTTGGCGCCCTTGTCGTAAAATTTGGCTTCATCCGGATCAAGTTCCTGAAGCAGGCGCAGGAATTCACCGGCATGAACACGTTCTTCATCGGCTATATCCGTGAGAACGTCGACGGCCAGTTTGTTGTCGACTGATTCGGCGAGCTGCATGTAAAGTTGTACAGCTTCGTATTCCGCAGCAACCAAAAAGCGGATTGCACGAACAAGTTCTTCGTGGGTAAGCTTGCGCTGGCTGGCAAGCCCTGAAAAGGGGGATCCGAAATCCGGCATGACAACCTTCCTTTATTGAGTAATAGTTTTAACCCGGCGGCATTCTGCCAGCCGGATGGGGTATCTGCTTGTTGCTTTCTCCGGGCGAGATGATTATTTGACCGAGATGGTTTTCGTGCTTTCCCAAAGCCCGTGGATATTGCAGTAGGAAGTCGCATAAAGCGTGCCGGACTTGCTGATTTTGAGTTCCGCAATTGCGGAAGGATTGGTATAAGCCGGTCCCTGGTTTGCACCTTTGACGGATTCGCCGTGTGCGGCAAACTCGAAGCTGCCAACGTGGAAAGCGAATTTTTCTCCGTCCGGTTTGAAGTACAACTGAATCCATTGGATGTGATGTTCTGTCGTGTTGGGGTGGGGAATCTCTTTTCCGACGGAGACTTTGACTGCGAAAGCTTCTCCGGCGGGAACTTCATCAGGACATTCGATTACAGGTGCGTGCTTTTCTTTTTTCCAGTCACTGCTTTGGAAAAGATCGCCGATTTTGTTCATGAGAATAACCTCCTGTTTGAGTTGTGAATGGTTGGACGGGTTACCGGTTGGTAACGCGGTGTTGTCGATGCTGAAAAAAGATGTTACATGCAGGCTGGCAAAGGTATTCAGTGCTGCATGCGTTTATTTCGAGTATAAACCTAACAAATACTGTAAACATTATATCATTATCGGCGGCGGGAAATCCCCGAAAACAGCAGGAGCTTTGCCGGTGTTGTCTTTTGCGCCGGTATTATCGCGTCTTTGGGAGGCAGGTCTGTTTTTTGTAGTACTCCGGTCGGATTGACGGGAGACCCCGTTTCTTCTTTAATAGGATTGAATCTTATCGAAAGAATCTGTCCGGAAACTATTCGATGAAAGTACCCCAATGATACAAACAAAGTGGTATCGGTTTGGTTTGCCGGTTGTTATATTGGTTTTGACAGTAATGGTTACCCGCGCCGGTGTGATTGCCGCGCAAGCCGAAGATACAAGTTCCGTGCGCGCGGGGCAAATGCAACACGGAGACGTCTCAAATTCGTTGGCGCCTGCGGCAGCAGCGCTTTCGCTTTTCGGGAATTATCATTCGATGGGTGTTATCGTTGCAATTGACGCAAATGATGACCCGGACGAGGATGCCACGGCTACACTGACCTACCGGGAAGGTGCGGGCGGTGGATACCGGCAGGGTTTCCCACTTACCCGCATATCGGCAACGCGTTTTGCCGGCAGCATCTTCTGGCTGAAACCGGCAGAGCAGGTGGTTGTGCGGGTTTCTTTGGCAGACCCGGACAATGGCCCGTTAAACGGAACCGTTCTCGATGCTTCGGGAGTAACACGCCCGGAATTGTCCCTGCCTGCTCCGCTGCATACCTTCGTTGCCAGCCCGGACGGCTCCGGGATGGTTTGCTCGCTGGCTGCGCCCTGTGCGCTGGAGCAAGCGCTGGGTATGGCGCATGCGGGTGATGCGGTGGTTTTGCGAGGGGGTGTTTATTACCGCGGAGAAATGGATATGCCTTGTTCGGGGGGCGCCGGTGCGCCAATCGTCATTCGCAGTTATACCGGTGAGAAGGCGATTCTCGACGGAGGAGATCCGGCGACGTTTTCCTGGCAGGATCAGGGCGGGGGTATCTACCGGACAAATGTTCATGCGCCTGATACGCATTTGGTGACCGCTGACGGGCAGCGGCTTTATCCTTATCAAAGCCTTTCCGATTTGCAAAACCTGGTTTGGGGAATTCCCGGTTTTTATGCAAACGGCAAGGTTTTGTATGTGCATCTGGCCGGCGACAAAAACCCGAGCAGTGCTGCGATTGTGGTTTCACGTTTCAATTATGCTTTCGCAATCGAACAGGACGCAATTTATTTCGATCATCTTGTTTTTCGGCATTATGGCCGGGGGAATTGGGCAAAGGCGCTGTATTTCAATAATGCGAACGATAATCTGGTTCAGCATTGCACTTTCGAACTCAATGATCTGGGTATCGGGTTCAAACGCAATTCGAACCGTAACCTGATTCAGCATAATACTTTTCGCGATACGGATTTTCAATGGGATTGGCATGCTGTCAAGGGAGGAAGCAGGCTGGAAACCGGCGGAGTTCGGTTTTATAGCCCGATGACCGGGCGGGGAAATGTGATTCGACGCAATTCTTTTCATGATTATTTCGATGGCCTGGGGATATGCCCTGAGACGGCCGGGAGCGAGACGAGCGAAACTGATTTTTACGAAAATCTGGTTTACAACGCGGGTGATGACGGTGTGGAAACCGACGGCACTTGCAGCAATGTGCGCATCTGGTCGAATACTTTTCATGATGTTCTGATGGGCATTTCTCTGGCACCGGTCTATAAAGGACCTGTCTTTGTCATTCGCAACCTGATTTATCATACCGGTGCGGGAAACAATACCTTTTCGGGAAGCCCGTTCAAGTTCAACAGCGGTTACGGGAAATCGGGCGTGATGTATTTGTTTCATAACACCAGCGATGCGGCGCTGCCTGGGAACAATGGTATTTACATCAAGGCACCCGGCAGCTGGAAAAACATTGTCAGCCGTAACAATATCTGGGCAGGGACGAATTATGCATTGAACGATTATAATGAAACCCAGCCAATCAATTTCGATTACGATGATCTGTATACATCCAATCCGGATGAGTATGTTTATTGGGGAAGCGGTCCGGATCGGCATATGCGCTCTTTGAATGTGTTTCGAACGAAGACCGGGCAAGAGCAGCATGGAACGGATGCCAAACCGGGTTTTGTTGATGCCGCTTCTGCGGATTATACGCTGGGGGAATCCAGTAGTTTGATCGATGCGGGCGTGGTACTTCCCGGTATCAATGATGCCTTCAATGGCAGCGCCCCGGATATTGGCGCTTTCGAATATGAGGGCAGCGGTTTTGCGCTTGATGTGCTGCCCCCCGTGATGCAAATCGCCCCGGGGGAGACGGCGGTTTTTACTGTAAGTGTGCGGGCTGTCGGCGGGTTTACCGGAACAGTCAGCCTGAGTGTGCCCATTACGATGGCCGGTTTGGACGTTTATCTGACACCGTTGCAGGTGAACCCGGGGAATACCGCCCGCTTGACGATGACCGATACGCATACTGTGTTAACCTCGCCGGGCGTCTGGTATGCCGTACCTGTCGACGGAAAAAGCAACGGTGACATACGAACCGCGATTGCCCGTCTGCTGGTTGGCGGGGCGATGCAATATCTTCCCGTGATCTTTCGCGGTTATTTGCCTTGAATGGCAAGGAACGGACAGGCATGAAAACCAAAAATATCCACTTCCGCGGTTTGCTGATTGTTTTTCCTGTTTTATTTCTGGCAGTTGCGTTTTCCGGAGTCTGGGTGCAGGCTGTGCGCGTGTATTCGCAAGCGCCTGCCTCGCCTCGAACGGTGCGCCGTCATTGCGGAGTGCTGCCAATGGCTGCCGGTAATGTTGTTCACGTTGATAACGTGACCGGGCTTGTCGATGCGGTCAACCATGCTGCCGTGAGCACGACAATTCTGCTGGCGGATGGAAACTATTCGCTGGATGGTGCGTATCTGCGTATCGATACGGCTGGTGTTACCCTGCGTTCGGCGAGCGGAAACCCGGATGCTGTGGTTCTCGATGGAAATTATCTGTCCGATGAAATCATCCAGATTGTGGCTTCGAATGCCACCGTAGCTGACTTGACGATAAGGAGAGCCGTTCACCATCCGATTCACGTGATGTCTACTTCATCAGCGGATGTTACCGGCACATTGATTTACAATGTGCATATCATCGATCCCGGTCAGCAGGCAATCAAGATAAACCCGGTGGATTCGGCGCATTTTCCGGATGACGGTACGGTTGCCTGTTCGGTAATCCGTTTGACGAATGCGGGACGTTCGCATATCCATGACGATTGTTACACCGGGGGAATCGATGCCCATCAGGCAAGGGGCTGGTTGATTCGCGATAATCTAATCGAGGGGTTTTGGTGTGAAAGCGGGCTTTCGGAGCACGGGATTCACTTTTGGCGGGGCAGCAGAGATACGCTGATTGAGCGCAATCAATTGATGGACAATGCACGGGGGATCGGTTTGGGATTGACAGAAAACGGAAGCGGCCGCACATATGCGGATAATCCTTGCCCGGGTGCCGGCGGCGGGTTTGTCGAACATTACGGCGGAATGATCCGCAACAACTTTGTTTCAGCCGGAAGCAGCGCCTTGTTTGCTTCGGCGTTCGGCTTCGATTGCGGCATTTGCCTTGCACAGGCTTGTGGTGCAAAAGTGCTGCATAATTCGGTTGCCTCGACTGTTGCTCCGTTTTCATCGATCGAATGGCGCTTTGGCCATACTTCTGCTGAAATCAGAAACAATCTGGTGAGCCACAATCTGCGTGACCGTGGGGGCAGTGCCGTGTTGTCAGATAACCGGGAAAATGTTCCCATGGCTTCCTTTGTGGATGTCGCCGGCGGCGATCTGCACCTGAAACCGCATGCAGTTTCTTATATCGACCAGGTTTCTTTGCTTCCGGAGGTACGCGATGATTTCGACGGGGATGAACGCCCTGCCGGCAGTGCCGCGGATATTGGCGCGGATGAGTATGTTCTGCCGGTGCCGCAAGCGATTGGCGATTTGCGGCTTACCGATGTTATCAGCAAGGGCGGTGTTCTGACGTTTACCTTGCACTGGACACCGCCGCAATTCGCAATTACGACAACGCTGCGGTATAGCGGCGGATTGATTAGCGATGAGAACTGGCATGCTGCCAGCGTGTTGACGGATTCGTTGACAGGCACACGGGATTTCTTCTCGGATGCCGTTTCTGTTGGGCATGCGACGATTTACTTTGCACTGAAAACACAAAATACAAATGGGGATTGGTCGGGGGTTTCGAACAACGCTTTTTATCCGGGGTGGTTTATTTTTCTTCCTTTGGCTGCCAAAGCCAGCGGATTGCCATAACATAAAACGTATCTGAACCGTTGGCGGCGTCAGAGCAAACAGCAGGAAAAGTATCTTTGCCTGGTATCATGAGTACAAGACACAAGGCAGCGAAACCGGTTGAAAATTCCGGTGATGCTGCCAGCCGCCGCTTTTCAGCCGGAAGAATTCGGAAAGACCCAACAATTTTATCAGTGCAAACTTAACGGATTTGGTGTATAGTAGGAATGCAATAGCAGGTTATAATTAAAAGTACGGAATTCGAATGATTATCCGGGATCAAGGACGAACTATGAGAGAACATGACGGGCTCATTCCAAGGAAAAAGAAAAAGGACTGGAAAAAGTTTTTAAGGGAATTCCATAACAAAAGTGATCGCACAACTGCGATCATTTCTGCAACCTATCTCGAAAATCAGCTTCGGCAATTACTCACGACATTTTTCATCGATGAACCTGATATTGTCAGCCAAATCCTGGACCCGGGACAGGCTTTGGGTTCCTTTCGTACGCTTGTTACTTCTGCTTATGCATTGGGGCTGGTCAGCAAGGATGAATATGAAGACTTGCTGTTGATCGACAAGATACGCAATATTCTTGTCAGCCAGGTCAATGGCCAAACTTTCGATGATCCGGATGTGCGCAAAATTTGTTTCCGGCTTGGCATTCCGACAGAGGTGCTGCACCCCAATGACAACCCGACGCCCAGACGGTTGTTTGTCTTTACCAGCGCTGTGCTGGTCAGGCACCTTGACCAGCGTACGAATCAGGCTGAAAAAGAACACCGTACTATTCCTCTCTCCTATAAACTTTCACAATCCTGATATTGTAATCAAACGATTTTATGTCGAAAAGACGAAAAACGAAGACATCATCCTTCGGAAGCGGCGGGAGAGAGAGCCATGATTCCCGTCGTTTTTATGCCGGCAAAATGTATCGGGGGAAAAAACAGGATGGCGAAGCCAGCGGAAAAGAAACCCCTGTAATTGAAAATCCGATACCCCGTTCGATTCTCGATACAATCCGGAATTCAAGCAGTGAATTCATGGACTGCCTCCCGGATAATAGTGTGCACCTGATGGTTACTTCTCCTCCGTATAATGTCCGCAAGGAATATGATGACGATCTTGATTTGGAAGAATATCTTGCACTGCTGAACAGGGTGTTTGCAGAGACGTTTCGGGTGTTGGTGCCCGGGGGGAGGGCGTGTGTCAATATTGCCAACCTTGGGCGGAAACCGTATATTCCCCTCAACGCGTATCTTGCCCGGCTAATGACGGAAATCGGGTTTTTAATGCGCGGGGAAATTATCTGGGATAAAGGCGCCAGTGCGGGAAACTCGACAGCGTGGGGAAGCTGGATGTCTGCTTCCAACCCGACTTTGCGGGATGTACACGAGTATATTCTGGTTTTTTCCAAGAGCCGTTTCAAGCGGGAGAGAATGGGACGCAAACCGACGATTTTACGGGATGAATTTCTTGAATACACCAAGAGTATCTGGCGTTTCCCGACAGCTTCGGCTTCCCGAATTGGCCATCCGGCGCCTTTCCCGATGGAGCTGCCCCGTCGTTTGATTTCGCTGTATACATTTGCCGGAGATATTATCCTCGATCCTTTTATCGGGAGCGGTACTACGGCACTCGCCGCGTTGAAAACCGGACGGCACTATGTGGGTTTCGAAGTCAGCGAAGCATATTGCCGGCTTGCAGAACAACGGATTGCCGGGGTGAATTTTCAGGGTGAAGAAAAGGCAGCCTGATGTTTGCCGAAGGGGGAACGAAAACCGATTGTTTTTGCTTTTCCCCTTGTAATCTGTTCGGATTTGGGGTACAGTATAAGTACTTAATCGTATTTTGTGGTTCTTATGGAGTGAAGTTATGGATAAAGAATTGATTGCTACCGAAAATGCTCCTGCGGCTGTCGGACCTTATTCCCAGGCAGTAAAGATCGGAAATTTGCTCTACACTGCCGGGCAAATTGGCATCGACCCGAAAACGGGAAAAATGGTGAGCGGCGGTGTGAAAGCTCAGGCGGTGCAGGTGCTTGAAAACCTGAGCGCTGTCCTTCATGCGGCCGGTTCAGGGTTCGAGCATGTGATCAAGACGACGATTTTCCTGCGCTATATGAAAGACTTTGGCGAAATCAACCGGATTTATGCCGGTTATGTGGGTGAAAAGAAACCAGCCCGCTCGACAGTCGCTGTGGCTTCCCTGCCTTTGGGGGCGATGATCGAAATCGAAGTTGTGGCGTTGATTCCCGATGCTGCGGAAGACCTGCCGGATGCGGGATTAACAAACGAGACGGATATGAGTAAAAAGAAAAAAAGCGGTAAAAAAGGCAAGAAAGACAAGAAAAGCAAGAACAATAAGAAAAAAGGGAAGAAATAGTTTCCTTTTTTGTGCCGATGCGGTTTACCGCCAAACCAAAACATTACCGGATTTGTTCATGCCACTGTGATATGCAGTGTGGCATGTAATCAGTTCTGTGCCGGTATCTTGATGCTTGGGAAATGCGACTCTCCGAAGGTATGTGACTGCCCGTATAGAAAACAGATTCTCAGGAACGAGGAGGTTGGCGATGGAAAAACGGTATAAGGTGCTCCGAATCATTGGTACTTTCTTTAAATTGGTGGGGATATTCATTTTACTCATCACGATTCTGCTGGTTCTCGGATTAATGGTTTCTGTTGTTTTTGGGGCTTTGTCATTAAACAATCTGGACCATGCAATGATGAGGTTTAGCATGCAGCCGGATGGGATGCAGGTATTGGGTCCTTTGGGCGGCATGATTAGCGCTTCTTTGCTGGGCTTGGTTAGCATCGTTAATGGGATTTTGTTATCGCTGATATTCTATGCCTTGGGCGATGGAATTTATTTGTTCCTTGCAATCGAAGAGAATACCCGTCAGACAGCAGAGCTGCTGAAGCAAAATCGTTCCGGCGTTTCTGTGACCGAGATTCCCAAAAGCGACTGATTTTTGCTTCGCGAATAACGGTGATTGACGGACATGGCAGCGTTTAGGCGTGTTTTGTATTCTTTTGCAGCCAGCCTGCCGGTAATTTCATCGCGGACTAATTCGATGCCGTAATTTGGATTGGATTATCAGCAGGCCGGCTGGTGTTCGGGATGATTGTGTTTGTTTTGCCATTTGCCCCCGATTAGGGGTTGCGCAAGACGAATGGCAGATAAATCTGGTAACTACCCGGATTGCTGATTGTGTAAGGCGTTGAGAACTCGGATGTATTGCCATCGAGGTCATATGCGAGTGCAGTTACATGCGGGCCGGTAATCGCACCGGTATAAAACCATTGGTGGGTGATTGTATTGACGATACATTGCCCGTGGTAAATTTTCCCTTCATTCTCACTATCTGAAAAAACTGCGACAATGCGGACGCCATTGGGAACGGTTCCTGCTGCACCGTGGCTGTTTGCGGAACCGATGATTGGGGGTTGAATATTGTTGTTGCTGTTCCCTATCAGGGAAATCCCTTTCTTTTTGTTGGAATAAATACTGTTCCGGGTGAGATTGTTTTTGTTGGCAGTGCTCCCGGTGCTGCCATTGATGAGTATCCCGTTTTGTTCCTGATTGTCGATGATATTGGAAAGGACATTCGTTTTTTGGCTATTGTGGATATAGATGCCATCCTGGTTGTTTCCGGCGATGATGTTATCTTGAATCAGGGTATCGTTTGATGCAAAAAGATAGATGCCGTTGATACTGTTCCCGGTAATCATATTTCCGGAAAGGCCGGGACCGCCGATTTTTGTATTCGGTGATGACATGATGCTGATGCCGTTTCCTTTGTTGGGAATTATTGTGCCGAGGTCATCAGAAAGACCGATGACATTGTTGCCGATTTTGTTTCCGTAGCTGAGTTGCGTATTGGAAGACTGGATGAGAATACCATCCAGAAGATTACCGGAAATGACATTGGAAACAATCTTGTTGTAAGATGCACCGTCTTTTATGAGAATGCCGTTGTGTTTATTCGGTAATTTTGCGTTTCCCTTTGGATTGATGCCAATGAAGTTCCCCTGAATTGTGTTCGAATTCGCCTGATTGCCAAGGATGGCAATCCCGTTATTTGCATTGGCGGAAATGACGTTTCTCTGTGTTTTCGTTGTGCCCCCAATGGTGTTGTTGCTTGTATTGATGATAATAGCACTCCAATAGAAATTTCTAATCGTCAGTCCGTAAACTTCACAGTAGAGGGCGGAAATTCGAAGTCCGTTGAAATGAGCGCCGTTCCCATTGATTGTTACTCCCGGCTGGTCGAGGGTTGTATTCCACATGCTGCTGGCGTCGATTTTCACCGTTTTGACCAGGGCAGGCAGGGGGCCTTCTGTACTATCGATCATAATGGACATCTGTTGAGAGAATGTAATCGTATCTGCGCCATGATGGGCGTTTGCTTCTTCAATTGCAGCCCGCAAGGTGCAGGTATCCAATTGGTCGGCACAAATACCGTCTCCTGGGTTTTTATCATGGGCGTTTGAATCATCAGCGTCGGCGACTACGATGAAGGTAGATTGCGGCGCGGCGCTGACTGATTCCCGGTTGAAGAAGCTTATCGGGATTGCCATGACTACCATGAGCATGAATGGTAAACACGTTTTGACGATTTGCATTCCTTTTTCAAGTGGGCGTTTGATGACATCTGTTTTCAGGAACATGACTTTTTCCTTTGTTTTGGGGAACAGGGTTTATTGGCTTTTGATAACGAATGGAATATAAATTTTGTTGTTGAATTGAATGCCGACCGGAATTGTGAGGGTTGCAGCGTTGTCGGTGGGTGTCTGGTCGGGGTTACAGCCGGAAACACCGATGCGATGAAAATAATAGCCCTTGGTTGCTGCGCGAACGGTTATCGCCAGAGTCAAGTTCTCGCTTGCATGAAGGGTATCGAAGGTGCAAATGATGGTTTTGTCACCATAACAACGGGACGTACTGCCGTTTAGTTTTGCCGAAATGAAGGTAAGCCCATTTGACAACGTGTTGAAGATGGTAAGTTGATGGGAAGTATTGGCAGATGCGTTGTTTACAGATGCGTAGATAGTAAATTGAGTGTTGACTTGAGGAACAACGGGGGATGTGGTGTGGCTGTATATCCAAAGGTCGGCTGTGGTGTTTGTGTTGCAATCATTGCCTAGCCCCATGGATAGCGTGCTGCGCTGTTTTGTGGCATTGAACCAGGGGATGTTTCCCTGAATGGGAATCATGGCTTCGCCCCGCCGGGAGAAATAATCGAAATATTTCATGTTCCTGGCTGAGAGAAGCTGCTTCGATACGATGATGGTGGCGATTCTGAAATGATGCTGTGTGTTCGGATAACCGGGGGTACGGGCGCCGTATTGGGCGGTAACATCCTGAACCCCGACCGACACAGTCGGTTTGGTAATGGTGCAGCCATCGCAGAGAGTTTGGTTTTGATTGGTAAAGACAACATAGTTGCCAACCTCGGACGGAGCGGCAAAACCCATGAGATAGAGATCCATGTTTTGGAAGTAATCGTCGGCAAGCGGGGTGTAATGGGCTGTGTAATCGCCGTTCCCCTTGGGGGTTAGATTCCAGGGGAAGTCAAGCCCTTGACCTCCCGTTGAACTGTACCCCATGACCGAACGGGCTAATTCGGATATAGGCCAGTGCGGGGTTATTCCCTGAAGTTTGGTGACATTATTAAGAAACTGGAGCCATTGATGTGCGGTTTCGTGGGAGTGTGCGCGGGATGCACCGTCGAAATACAGAACCGGAATTGGGAAACGGGTGATGCCCTTAAGTTTTCCGGCGCTGCCATAGTCTGCGGTATTATCGAATTTGCTCAAACCGATGCCGGAAACGGTATTTTTGACTTGATAATGATAGCGGTTCGAAAAGTGTTCGGGGACGGAAATGATATTGATGAAATCATAATCGTCCCCATAAAGCTGATAGAAACGTTTGGTGACTGCCTGCTGGTCGATTTTGGACGGATCGACAAAACTGCGGACGATGTTGACCAGGTGCGGTGTGGCCTGAGCGTCTGATGCGAGCGATGAGATGGCTGCGGACGGGAATTTGCCGTCATCGACGCCAATATCCAGCCTGCCGCGAAGAACGCGGAAACTTCCGATGAAAAGATTGATGAATCCATAACGGTTGACATTCGGGTAAAGTGTTTGGTTGTAATGGTACAAAACCTGTTGATGGGTGAGTACGACACTGAAAAGCCCGATGCCGAGTTTCGTCATGGGCACTGTCGTGCCGTTGGCAAGTGAAACGGATGCACTGTCAATCGACCCGTCTGTGTGTGCAATGAGGGTGATGTTTTCGTTGATACCGGTGTCGACGACAAGCGGGTTGGTTTCCAGCGAGACAAGCAGCGTTGTGGCTGCCGGTGAGGTGTCCTCGGTGGTGCCATCGCCGCCGGATTGAGAAGTGACTGATGGCTGAGCGGCACTTTGTCCGGTAAAGGAAAGCAGGCACATTGCCAGTAATACAAGAAAGCTGCGTTTGTTGATCATGGTTTTATTCCTTGATGGTTGTGTTATTCCCCGGCATCGCGGGAATCATGAACTTGATTGCGCGCTTTTTCCTCTTCAGAAAGCGAGATTTGTTTTTCGAGAAAGGCATACAAATTTTCAATCGAAGAGAAGCCTTTACGTTCGGAAGTAAGCGGGTCTTCCAGAGAAGCCAACCATATAAGTTTCCCGTTTTCTGTAACTGTCCATAAACGAAGGAGATAGGCGAAATAATCGGGTTCCGAAGGTGTCATGGATCCATTCTACAAATCAAGCGTCGGGAAAACGCCGGGGGAGATAATCTCCTCTGCTATAATCATATTAATGGCGCAATTGGGAGTGTCTCTCTTGGGGGTATTTCAGGCGGGTTTGGATGATGTGAACCTGACGCATTTTGATTCGCAGAAAGTACGTATCTTGCTGGCTTATCTGATGGTCGAATCCGGACGTCCCCATAGCCGTGAAGTTTTAGCAGAAATGCTTTGGCCCGGACGGTCTGAAAAGGTTGCGCTGAAAAATCTGCGGGACGCTTTGGCAAATTTGCGCAGCGTAATCAGGGATGCTGCGGCGAGTCCGCCCCGGTTGCGAATTTCCCGGCAGGATATTCAATTCAATCCGGAGAGTGCGTACAACCTGGATGTCGAGACGTTTTCTTCTTTGGTGGTGACTGCAAAAAATCACTCGCACAGGAAAATCGAAGCATGCAAAACATGCTGTGAGCATCTGGAAATGGCAGCCGGCTTGTTTCGCGGGCATTTTCTGGAAGGCATGTTTCTGAATGGAAGTCATCAGATGCAGAATTGGATTGCTTTACGGCGGGAAAGATATGACCAGCAAGCACAGTATGTATTTTCTGCATTGGTGCAGTATTACATTCGGCAAATGAAGTATGAACGGGCACTTGACTTTGCCTATCGCCAAGTGGAAATCGACCCGTGGCGGGAAACAGCTTATGAGCAACTGATGCTGCTGCTTGTTCATTGCGGTGAACGCAGCACCGCCCTGAAACAATATCAGGTGTGCAGGAAAATTCTGGCTGATGAGCTGGGTATCGAACCGACAGAATCGATCCGGCGGTTGTATGAGCAGATACGTACTGGAGAGATGCCGGCAATGCCGCAGTCTCCACCTCCCGCCGGTTTTCCGATGCAGTTCACGTCGTTCGTTGGCAGGGAAGAGGAGCTAAAACAGATTGCAGGAAAATTGCAAAACCCTGCATGCAGGATGCTGACTTTGGCAGGGGTGGGTGGGGTTGGAAAAACACGGCTGGCATTGCAAGCTGCGATGGAGCAAACCTTTGCGTTCAGAGACGGGGTCTATTTTGTTCCGCTGGATGCGGTTTCACAATTCCCGGCTTTGGTGATGGCTATTGCGGAAAGCCTCTCGGTTTCTTTTTGGGGGAAAGACGATTTGCCCGGGAAGGTAATCGATTTTTTGCGAAAAAAGGAATTGTTACTGGTGCTGGATAATTTCGAACAATTCCTTGCCGGCGACGCAGCCGGTGTGGATTTTCTGGAAGAAATTCTGCGGGAAGCGAAATCAGTGGTCTTGCTGGTGACATCAAGGCAAGCTGTGAGGCTGGCTGCGGAATGGTTGTTCGAGGTGCGGGGGTTTCAATATCCTGAACGTGAAGATGATGCCAAACCTGTCGATAGTTATCAGGCTGTTCAACTGTTTCTCGAACGTTCCCGGCAAGTACAGGCTTGTTTTGAGCCGTCGGGTGCTGATTTGCAGGCGATTGTCGGGATTTGTTCGCTTGTGGAGGGGCTTCCTCTGGGGGTGGAGCTTGCCGCCGCTTTGGTGCGGGTGCATTCCTGCTCCCGAATTTTTGGGTTCATGGAACAACGGATGGGGACTCTTCGGTCCGATATTCGGAATGTGCCGGAGCGGCATCGCAGTTTGCAGGCAGTGTTCACGTGCTCCTGGGATTTACTGACGCGAAGAGAGCGGGAAGCGTTCATGGCATTGTCGGTTTTCATGGGCGGATTTACTTTCGAAGCAGCCGATGATGTGCTGGCAAGATGGAAGCGTGGTGACGCTGAGGGTGGAAAGCAGGCGACCGAGCGGATAAGTGGACTGGTTTTTGGGTTGGTCGATAAATCGCTGCTGCGTTTCGATGCAGGCGAAAACCGGTTTCAGATGCATGGTTTGGTGCACCGTTTTGCAAGGAAGAAACTGGATGAATTCCCGGATGCGGCTGTTCAGGTGAGACGAAGCCATGCGGTTTGGTGTGCCTGTTTTTTGGCCGGGAAAGCACCGGCGATGTTCGGGGAAGAGCAGGCAGCTGTTTTGAAATTGCTCCGAAGTGAAAACGGAAACCTGTCAGCCGCCTGGAAATGGGCGTTGACTGCCGGAGAAGATGAGCTTGTTTGGCAGATGGCGCCGGGATTGTTTCGGTTTTATTCTCTGCAAGGGTGGGAAGCGCAGGGACTGGACGCTTTCACGAAAGCTGTTGAGACTTTTGGCAAGCGGGAAGAGGCAGCAAAGAGAACCCGGCTGTTTGCCCGTTTGCTGGCATACGCGGGTGTGTTCAAAATGCGCTTGTCTTCTTATCGGGAAGCACGCGCTGATTTACAGTCGAGCCTGGATATCTCAACAGAGAAGGATGACAAAGAGACTCAGGCGTTTTGTTTGCTTAACCTCGGACAAATCGGATACAACACAGGAGATTGGTCTCTTTCGTATGAATGTTATGAAAACAGCCGCAGGATAAACCAACAGCTTGGCAATTTCAGGGGGAAAGCACTTTGTGAAAACAACCTGGGCATTCTCGTCAGCCGTCAAGGCAAGTTCGATAAGGCGCTTGAATATTGGGAAGCAAGCCTGACGTATTTCACGGAAAGCGGTGACCTTTCACGAAAGGGAAGTTTGCAAAACAACCTCGGTGTGATTTACCGGCGGCTTGGGCAGTATGCTTCGGCTGCTGCTTGTTTGAAAGATGCTTTGCATGCTTTCGATATCTTGCATGACCAGCGTAGCGTTGCCGGAGTTTATAATAATTGTGGTTTGCTGGCAAAAGAATGGGGAAAGTATCAGCAGGCAGAAGTTTATTTTCAAAAGTCTTTGGCGATTTGCCAAGAGATTGGGGAACGTAAAGGGAATGTGTTTTGTCTCAATAACCTGGGATTGCTGGCGCTGGCACGTGAGGAAACAGACAAAGCCGAGGATTACTTCCGACGCAGCTACGCCTTGAGCACGGAAATCGAGCTGCTTTCCAGCAAGGCGACCGCATTGCATAATTTGGGAATGGCGGCTGTAAGGAAGGGGAATATCGACACAGCGCAGCGTTTCTTTGCTGACAGCCTGGCTTTGAAAATGCAGCTTGGAAACGAGTCCGGAAGCGGGCATACGTATCTGGAGCTGGGCAAGCTGGCGATGAAGGTTCATCGGGAGCGTGATGTGTTGACTCATTTGCAGAAGGCATGGAAGATCGCTAGTGAGATTCGTTCCCGGCCATTGATGCTGGAAATTTTATTCGTTTGGGCAAAGAGGATTTACGATAGCGGAGATACGGAGAAGGCGGCGGGTTTACTGGCTGCTGTCATAGGGAACCCTGCTTGCCTGGGGGAAGTGAAAGCCGAGGCGGAACGCTTTGCGATGGATAAAAAACTCGATGTAACCTTGTCGGATGGTTACATGGAAAATCCGGATCCGGAAATGCTGGCGGACAGCATGCTGCGAGGAATAGCCGGGTAATCCTGAGATTGCCATATGTTTCTGCCGGATGGAGATGAAGCCCGATTGTGCTGCTCTGCCGGAGTAAAGACAGCTTCGGGCAGGATCCGGCTGAGCATTGTCTCCTTTTTACGGGACCCGCAAGGTGAAATTATCGAATAGTATCCGGAATGTATCACCATCGTTGCTTGCCCCGACGGCAACACCAACTTTCCCTTCGGGGGGAATGCCTTCGACGAGACGATGCACGAGAATCCCGTTGATGTAGAACGAGAACCAGCCATCCCAAGCCATAACACTTAACTTGTTGGTTTCTCCTGCCTTGATAGTGTCGGTCGATGTCAGAGAGACCAGTTCGATCCATTCGTTTTGTTGATGTTTGTAAATTTCATAGGTGCCGTTGTCGCGAATATCGAAAAGGTAGTATTGATCATCTTCTGTTTGGCGAAAAACCAGACCGTAATAAGCATCTTTGTTGGTGCCCGTGTTTTGTGTGTCGACGCTTAGGTAGAAATCACTGACGTCATCCAAATCAGGCCAGGCACGCCAGACAAAACCCTTGCGAGTAACGCCTTCCCAAAGATAATGGTTGTCGATGGTCAATGTCATGCTGACATATTCATCATCGATATTTCCTTCTACCCAGTCCAAATCGTTCTCGTTATACGGCTCGTCTGCCAGCAATGTCCAACTTTCGATTTCATCGGTGGGAATGCTTTCGCCGGATGTGCTTTCCGCCTGTTGGGCTTCAGCGGTTCCCGTATCTTGGGTATTGGTTTCACTGGTGACTATTCGATACGCCTGGAATCCTAATGCCAGTGCGACGAGACAAAGGCAAATGATGACAATTGCCGCAATCAGGATGAAAATCCAGGTGTTTTTGTTTTGCTTCGGTGATTTGGTTTCATTGCTGACGGGGAGTAATTCGGGGCTGGGTTCGTCAAAGGACATGGGCTTTTTCCTTGGAATAGATGGGTGTTGATGAAAAAGAATGTTGCAGGACGGTTTGTTTTGTCAAGTATACTTGATGTTTCGGTTCGGTGCAATTGAAATCCGGATGAATTCATCCGGCTGGCGGGAGAATTGAGTGGCGAAGTCTCTTGCAGGTGAAAATGAACATGGCTGGCCGGATTATTCGCCCGAAAAAACGCGGATATAAAAGCCGGAAAGGGTGCGGGAAAACCGGTATTTCCTAATCGAAAATGTATTCTGCAATCTCTCCGTTGGCTGGCAAGAATTCGTAAAACGCTTTGTCTGTCAGTTTGTTTTGGATGCCGTGAATGATTCTTCCGACATAGCCATGAGTAACAAGAAGCACGGTTTTTTCCGGGTAAAGGCTATGGATACGCTCCAACCCGTTGTGGACGCGCAGGCTGACTTCGAAAATTGATTCGCCGCCAGGGGGTGCGGAAAAATATTGCCGCGTCCATGTTTCCAGTTCCGTCTTGTAATTCTTCCCGATTTCTGTATACGTCATCCCCTCGAAAAAACCGAGACAGCGTTCGACGAACTGAGGCAGATAAAGAACCTCTAACTGCAGTTTTTCGGCGATGATTGCAGCGGTTTGACTGGCGCGTTTCAGGGGTGAAGAAACAATCGCCTCAATCCCCATCCCAAGCAGATTGTCTGCTGCCTGCCTTGCCTGGGCAATTCCTTTGTCGTTCAAGTCTGTGTCGATGCTTCCCTGAAGGCGTCCTTCGGCGTTGAAATCGGTTTCTCCATGGCGGATGACGAAAAGGTGTGTCATTGCTTTTCCTGTTGTCGTTTTGCGAGTGATTGGATGTGGGTTGTTTCAGCGGGTAAGTGTACCATGAGTGTGGCTTTTTGTTGGCGGGCGGGGATGTTTGATTGCCGATTATGCTTCAATGCTATAATTAACGGGTGACAATACCGGAGATGAATACCAATCATTCGCTCCGGAGGGTAAGGAAAATTTAACTCAGGAAAAATAATGCGAAAACGATTTCTTCTTTTTTTGACAAGTGTATTCTTTCTGTTGGTTCTGGCTGCGTGCATTCCGCTGCTGCAACAATCACAGGCGGGCAAACCGCTGTCGACTGCGGATGATGGATGGGAAACCGGCATTGTTGCCGGTAAAATGCCGGACTGGATTACGGTGTATTTTACGGACCCTGATAGCCCGCATGCCGGCTCTTACCGCGGCGGACCGGATGAAGCGCTGGCTTTGGCAATTCAGCAGGCACGACTGCGGGTCGATGTTGCTATCCATCGTCTGAACTTGTGGAGTATTCGCGATGCGTTGCTGTGTGCTCATCGCCGCGGCGTAACCGTGCGGGTTGTGACCGAGTCGGACAATATCGACGAAGCGGAAATGCAGGATTTGATCGATGCGGGAATCCCTGTTTTGGGCGACCGCCGTGAAAGTTTGATGCACAACAAGTTTGTCGTCATCGACGGTTCTGAAGTGTGGACAGGCTCGATGAATTTCACGACAACGGGCGCTTATCGCAATGATAATGTGCTTATGCGGATTCGTTCAAGACGACTGGCAGAAAATTACACCACCGAGTTCGAGGAAATGTTCACGGACGATCATTTTGGCGATCATGTCGAACGAAACACGCCTTACCCGTCTTTGGTGATCGATGGCGTCGAGGTGGAAACCTTGTTTTCTCCGGATGACGGCGTTGCCAAACGGATTGGGAAGGTGATTAATACTGCCAGGAATATGTTTTCTTTCATGGCGTTTTCATTTACTTCCAACCCGCTTGCCAATGATATTCTCGATTTGTCCAACAAGGGCGTGGCGGTTTCCGGTGTGCTGGAAGAAAGCCAGTATTATTCCAATATCGGTTCGGATTACGACCGCTTCGTGAAAGCAGGGCTGGATGTACGCCTGGACGGTAATCGTAATAATATGCATCACAAGACGATGATTGTCGATAGTTCGGTTGTGATTACGGGATCGTATAATTTCAGCAAGAGTGCAGAGAAACGTAATGATGAAAATGTGTTGATCATCCACAGCCGTCAAGTGGCTCTTCTGTTCCTAAATGAATTTCAGCGGGTTTATGAAAAGGCAAAACCATAAATATTTGGAGACGGGCGGGTTGGAAGCAAATCCCTGCCTGATGAGGAGAAACCCATGCCAATTTACAATATCGAAAACCGGGATGTGAAAATGCTTCAGGATGGGATTGCCGGGCGAACATTCTGGGGGAAAGATATGCTTCTTGCCATTGTTGATTTGGATGCGCACAGTGCGATGGCGGTGCACCGGCATCCTCATGAGCAGGTCGGGATGGTGGTTTCGGGAGAAGTGGTTTTTATTTTGGATGGCGAAGAACATCTTCTCAAAGCCGGTGATGTTTACGTTGTTCCGGGGAATGTGCCTCACGGGGTGCGGGTCGGGGATACCCCGGCGCGTTTGTTGGATGTCTTCCACCCTGTGCGGGAAGATTTGAAGTATTGAATGGTAATGGTTTGATCGGGGAAAACCACAGCGAAGCCAGGCAAACGTTTCGGGGGTATGGAAAGGCGTATTCTCACGAAAGGAGGGGGCGTTCCGGGGGAGAGTAACATTCGGGAGGATTCTGGCGGCGGCCGGTTGCTGTGAAAGCCAGACGGCGTTTCATTTTAATTCAATTCAACCCAAAGGGCGGGTTCCATGTGAAGGGTGCCCCAAGGGCAATCAACAAGATACCCAGACCAATCCAACGTAATGCGCTTTTCCAGGTGCGCCAGAGCAGGCGCATGTTTTCGTGTCGGGCTTGTCGGACAGATTCCGGTGATGTGTTAGCGCGGATTTGTTCGCGGTTTTTCCGAAGCAGCGGAGATTGCAGGGTCTGGTATGAGCCGGCTAAAAACGAAAGCCCGCCGAAGATGAGAAAGCCCAACCCCGTTAATATCAGCCCGAACCCAAGGATGTTGGACGCTGCTTGCCAATTTGCGCCGCGGTGGAGTAATGGCTGCAAGGTGTCGGTGAAAAACGACCACAGGATGGCAGCCAGCACGGATGCGCCAAGGATACCAAGCATCCACAAAGCGATGGTTTCTCCGGCGGTGAGACGGTTGGATGGCTGTTTTTTCATCAGTTATTCTCTATGGCAAGCGGTTCCCCGAACCGAAGAGCAACGGATGAGACCGGTGCGGATGATGGCAGCGGGTTTACAACGGTATCCAGGTGTGTGGCGTCAACGTGCCAAAGGATGCGCTTTGCGTTGTTTGATGCCGCGCACACCAAGTGCGAGCAGGATGACAATTGTTATGCCGATCGATGACCATTTTACGAGAGTGATGATCGGTACGATGGCTGCCATTGGCGTGCGGGCGGGGTAATGCGTGATGACGAAAGATGCCGCGCCGTTTTCCAGTAAATCCAGCAGAAAACCGATGAGCGGCAAGGTGTTTACAAACCGCCATCGGGAAGCAGTCGCTGACACCGGGCGAATGAGCCAGCTGCCGGCAATCAAAAGCAACGCTGTGTAAACTATGGGGAACGCCAGATCCCAGGTGAAGTGCCAGGGCGTGAACGCTGCCCGCCCGGATTCTCCGTAGGCTTCCGCCATGGTGTAAAGATCATGTGCCGAGTAGACAAGCGTTGTATCCGGCAAACCCGCAGCCTTGATCCAGGGAGTATCGAGCATGCGGGGAAGTGCGAGAGCAGCAAACAGGACGAAGATGACTAGCGTAATCAGTGTATTGCGGTTGGTAGAAATCCGGTAAAGCCAGTTGGAAAATGCTTTCATTCGGAATGCCTTGTTCCTTTTATATGTGTGACGTGCCTTGTTTTTTCTATTCTAGGTTAGATTTCCGGTTTTGCCAATTCCCAATCCGGTTTGGCCGCCGGAGCGCCTGCCCGGGGTCGATATAATTTAATTTTTGTCTCTTGGTGATAACAAGAGAGGGGATACAGGCGGGGTGTTATGCCCGTATTGGCTTCTTGAAATTCTGTGATGAATATCACAAGGATAAGGTGACAATATGTCTGTGTTTGGTCGTGATAAAGAGGATATAATCATATTCAAGATTACGAATATGAAGGCGGTGCTATGGAAAGCGGTAACAGTAGTACAGGGGTTTTCAAGCGGAACACGGACAAACGAATTTTCTTGCTTGTCGGAGGCATTGCGGTGTTGTGGGTTGTTGTCTACCGGACGCTTCAACCTGTTACCCGCTGGTTTGTTTACGGACTTCTGGGGCAATCCGAAGGTTCTCATATAGGAGACGCATTGGCATTCTTTTTTTATGACGTGCCGAAAATTCTTCTCTTGCTGGGCGGTATGATTTTTCTGATAACCGTCGTTCGGTCATTTTTCACTCCTGAGCAAACGCGTGCATGGCTGGGCGGCAAGCGAGAAGGGATTGGTAATGCGTTGGCTGCGCTTCTGGGCGTGGTTACACCGTTTTGTTCCTGTTCGGCAGTGCCGCTTTTTATCGGGTTCGTCGAGTCGGGCATTCCCCTTGGGGTAACATTTTCGTTTCTGACGGCGACTCCGGTGGTGAACGAGGTGGCGTTGGTGATGCTTTTCGGATTGTTCGGGTGGAAAGTCGCCGGGTTGTATCTGGGCACGGGGCTGGTGATTGCGATTGTTTCGGGCATCATCATCGGGCGGTTGAATCTGGAGCGGTATGTCGAAGACTTTGTCTGGCAAATCAAGGTGGGGCATGCGGAAACCGATAAAGGGAAACTCACTTGGGAGGAACGTTTTCGCACGGCATGGGACAGCACGCAAGAGATTGTGGGGAAAGTCTGGCTGTATGTAATTGTCGGGATTGCAATCGGTGCCGGCATTCATGGATATGTTCCGGAAGATGCTTTGGCGCAGATTTTGGGGAAGAACGCGTGGTGGTCGGTGCCTGCCGGTGTGTTGCTGGGGGTACCGCTTTATTCCAATGCGGCGGGAATCATTCCGGTCGTGCATGCGTTGATGGAGAAAGGGGCTGCATTGGGAACGGTGCTGGCGTTTATGATGTCCGTGGTCGGGTTGAGCCTGCCGGAAATGATTATTTTGCGCCGTGTGCTCAAACCGAAATTGATCGGCATTTTCATCGTAATTCTGGTATTTGCAATGATTACGACAGGGTATTTATTCAATCTTGTATTGTAATGAGAAAAGGAAAAGTTTATGACAACGATAAGAGTATTGGGAACCGGATGCCCGACGTGCAAGCGTCTCTATTCGGATGTGCAGGCGTATGTGAAGCAAAACCACACGACGGCAGATGTTGAGTATGTTACCGACATCGAGAAAATCATGGGGTATGGCGTGATGAGAACGCCGGCGTTGATGGTCGATGACAAAGTTATCGCAGTTGGACATCCTGGCATACCGAAACTGGCGAAGTTGCTGCAAGAGTCGATTGCCTGAAAAGGCATGCTGCTGCCAGGGCTGCCGGAAGCGGGCGGTGAATGTTACGCTTCGGGTGTTCGATGGTGTGAGGTGCGGCTCCTTGTTTGATCCCGGGCGGGTTGCTGCGGAATGGTTTTGCGGCGCTTGAAGGGAAGGAGGCTTCCCAAACCGAGGATATACAGGAGAAGCGTAAGGATAAAATAACTGTGTAACGCCGGTTGCGGCAGGAGTTTCATCAGCCTGCCGACGTCACTGTACGGGTTGCCTGCGCGCAGGTAAGCGTAAAGTGAATTCGCCAGCGGAGAAAACATCCCGAAAATGACGAAGTTCACCCATACCCAGTGGCTGCGGAAACGCACGTGTGTACAGATGTAGTAAAAAAGAAGGAAGGTAATCAGGTCGGCAATGTAGGGGGCTGCAAGTACCAGCCATCCGGTATGGCCAGTCCAGCGGACGTACCCCCAGGTAAATCCTCTGTCGGGCAGCCATGTCGGGAACCAGACGAAATCGATGATACGCGCGCCGGCTAACCGTGCGGCGATAGCGTGGCCGGACTCGTGCCTCAGGGTGCCAACCAGCTGGTAGAGCGGGTAAGCCAGGAGCCAGTACAAATCGGTTTTTCGCAGTTTTTGCATGATTTTCCGGGCTTGGAGTGCATTTTCGTTGTCCGCTGGCGTTTTGCAGGTGCACAGCTGAGGAATGTTTTCGATGGTTGAGCAAGAAGGGGGGCGCGGGCTGTGTTTGGTTTCATTGCCGGACGTCGGTTGTGATTATTTTACTGCAAGGGAACGGCGTCTTCCTGTTAGGATTATACCTGTGATTGGGCGAGTTTTGGGGGCAATGGAAGTGCCGGTGTGTGTGATGGGACTTTTTACCTATTTGGCGGGGTTTGGATGTGGGTTAGGATAAAAGACGAAAATCGTTCTACTCATTAGTTTTACAACCGTGGAGGTGGAAAGATGACCAAGAACAAGTTCATTCTCGTCCTCGCTGTTTTGGTAGTTTCGGCTGCCATTTTGTCAGCATGTGCGACGTTGCCGAACATTTCAGGAATCGTTACCAAGAAAATCGCCAATGGTTTCTCAGGCTCTGATCTCAAACCGGAAGATTTGCAAACTGCTATGAGCGATCTGGTTTTGAGACCGGACGATTTGCCCAATGATTATCTCATCCCGTCAGGTGGTGAGGGCAGATACGCTAATTTGGCTATGATCAATGAACGAGGAGAATTGTTGGGCAAGAAGTACATTGTCGCCAGTAAGCGCGTCGATGGCTGGCAAATCAAAATGACCCGTGCCAACAAAGAAGATATTGCTCCTTCCTATTTGGAAAGCACGATCGAGATCTTCGAGGATAGTGAAGGCGCCAAGAAAGCAATCAGCAAGGACTGGTACAAGATTTATCAAACGGATGAGGAACTGCCAACTTTCGATGATTGCAATATCGGTGATGAATGTATCATGTATCATTCATCGAAACATAACGCTGCTTCCAACCTGACCACCTTGCGCTATGAAGTTGCTTTTCGATACCGCAACGTCATGGTGTGGGTGATGGGCAGAGGTCTGGATGTCGATGTTTCCCCGGACTATGTTCTGGATGCGGCAAAGAAAGTTTACGACAAGCTTGAATTATTCGCTTCCGGTGGAAAATAAACGGAAAGCTGGTAATCCTGCGTAAGTCAAAGAACCCCGCTCGGCGGGGTTCTTTTCGATAGAGGGTTAGCTGGCGGAGGTGAGCGTGCCGGTTTGCCGGTTGAGATCCAGGCCCGGTTGTTTGCAACAGAGCAAAGACAGCCCCAAAAGGGATGAGAAATTAGGGCAGCAGACTGTGCAGCGTAATCAGATAGTACGTCAATAGGAATCGGGTTGAAGCGGGGTTCCGGGCAGCGCGGTTCATGCAGGATTATTCTTCTCCTTCGATTTGAAGGGCAGCAGTTTCGAGAATATGGTAGGCGTGCTCGACAGCCCGGGCGAGCAAAGCGGCTTCTTCTTGCGAGAGAACCTGCTTTGGGTTTGCGGAGTAGGCAGCCGTCAGGCGGAGCAGTGCGCCGCGGCTTCCGCTGACGCGATGCTGCCAGCGCGAATCCGGTAGCAACTTTTCGAGACGCGGAATGAGTAACTCCGCCTGTTTGACCAACTGCGCTGTTCGGCTGATGTTTGCCACGTGAGCGTTTTTCGCGATTGTCTTGTTCATGTCTCTTTGTTTATTGTATCTTTTCTTGTCCGGAAGAACAAATGGAAAAACGGGAGAAACGACCGGACACTTCTCAGGTTCGGTGTATGCCGGAAAAGAGACGGGTTTCAGCCGATTTTTTTAAGAGCGGAGTTTGTGATTTTGCTTGACGAATGATAGGCATTCTTCTATACTGTTATCGTCTCGGCAGTGAAAACTGCTAATTGACAGATGCATAAGGAGTAAAAGATGGTTGACGATCAGGTCTCCATCGTGGAAACCGAAAGGCTGTACCTCAGGCATGCGATAAAGAAAGATGTATCTATGTTCCACGCTCTGTGGACTGATCCGAGGTTGATGTTGCCCGCATTGAAAAATGGGGAGAAGAAAATCAGCAAAGAACAAGCTCTGGAGAAAATCCTTGAACGGGGAGACGATGTAGTCATCGGAAACTGGTTTGTTGTGGAATTAATCATTTCCGGAACCAGTATCGGCGCCTGTTACGTCGGGAAGGCATCAAAACAGGGCGTTGCCCGGATTGGCATTTCCTTGTTTCCTGCTTTTTGGGGGCACCTTTACGAAAACGAAATCAAAGAAGCTTTGCTGACAGTTTTGTTCAGCAGTTACGATTTCCGGATCGTGGAAATTATGGCGAATGCAGGAAGTTTGGATGTTTTTCAGGACGGCGCTGGCGATGACAAAGAGAACGGTACGCCTGACTGGAAGAAGAAACCAGCTGTTTTACCCGAGAACCGATTGACCGATTCCGGATATGTTTACCGGATAACGCGCGACGAGTGGCTGGGGAAAAAAGACTGATATCCTGACGGGATTGCGATAAAACGAATAAAGACTGGCGGCGCCTTTGGACAAGGGCGCGCGTTTGCGTGTGCGCGTGTATCGATGCATACCGTTTGCCGGATGTGCCATTGGCGGCAGGCGGCTGTGTTTTCAGGGCGGTTCTGTTGATGCACCGCTGTTTCCCCCGATAATCCCCCTTGTGTAGAAAGAACAAATATTCTATATTTTGTGTACCGTTCGATGGGGGCGGTAAATATTAATTTCCTGCATTAAAAAACAAGGAGGTAATGATGAGTGCAGAGAATCTTTCTATGGCTGCGGGGGCTTTGATATCCTTCGTATTTCGTTTTCCGGGCGTCAACGGCTGGTTCGATAAACGGAGCGCTGCCGGGAAACAGTGGGTTATGCTGGGTGTGCTGCTGGTTACGGCAGCAGGAATCGTCTTGCTTGCCTGCACCGGCTGGGCAACGGATTTCGGGTTGACAGTTGCTTGCGACCGTCCCGGGCTTGTGATGATGATCAACGCGTTGATTGGGGCTGTGATGGCAAACCAGGGTGTGTATCAGCTTACCCGCAAGATGGGAAAATAAGATGTTTCCCAAGGCTGATTTCTCGAAAAACACCCGGAAAAATGACCGCGATCCTGTTTCACTGGACCTCACCGATGAAATTGCGATGCTTCGTTATGCTATCCGACGTGTTTTTGCTTGTGCCAAGGATGAAGAACAACAGGATTTAATCACCTGGGGGAACGTGCTCACGCTGCTTTCGAATGCCGCTAATCGTCTGGGGCGTTTGCTGAAAACGCAGCGGGATTTGAGCGGAGGGGAAGAAGACGCTGTCGCTGCAATGCTTCATCAGGCGTTGAAGGAGATCAACCGTGACGAAAAGGATTGATGTTCGGATGAACCCGGCGGATGAAACCTGTTGTGGTGCAAAGAGCGTGCGTGATGAACGACCCTGAAATCGCCTTGATTGCGGAACAACTGGCACGAATGCGGGATAACATCGAGGCGCGTTTCGAAAGGCTGGAAGCCTCGGCACGACATCGCGAACGGCTGGACGCGGAACGCTGGCAGGCAAACCGCAGGGAGATGGACGGGCTGCATGAACTGCTTGTTGACCATGAAAAGCGCCTGCGTGATGTGCGTGACGGCGTAACGAGTTTTCGGACCTGGAGCACCCTGGCAAGCAGCGGCTCTACGTTGGCTTCGATTGTCGCATTCATCAAGGCGTTTTTCGGCGGGTGAGTTCGCCGGTCATTCCGTACACTGGAAACCCGATTTCGGTGGAGCACTCCTTACGGGAGTGCTCTGTTTTTTTATACACCGGGCATCAGAATGCCGGCTAACGGGGATGCGGCTGTGGTGGAAAGACGGGCTGTTTTGTAGTAGGATTGGCATGTGCCCTGTGAGATAAAGGGAAGACAAGATTGCAATCCTCAATCAATATACGAGGCAATCGATAACAGGAAGGAGCGCAGACACGATGAGTGCACCATCTTCGAAAGGAATTCCTCCCAAGGGATTGTTGCGGTGGTTTTTTCGGTTTCCGGTGTGGTTATACCGCCTGGGGCTGGGCGGACTAATGGGCAAGCGTTTTCTCTTGTTGAATCACCTTGGCAGGAAAACGGGGAAAGTCCGGCAGGCGGTTCTGGAGGTTGTCCGGTATGATGAGCAAACGGGGGTGTATATTGTCGTTTCCGGTTACGGGGAGCGTTCGCAGTGGGCGAAGAATTTGCTTGCTCATCCGGATGTGACGATTCAACCGGGAAAATCTGCGATTGCGGTGAAAGCAGAGCCGTTATCACAACAACAATCCGGGGATGAAATGGTGCGTTATGCGCACAAATATCCGCATGCGGCGCGTTCCCTGAGCAAATTGATGGGCTTCGCTGTGGATGGCAGCGATAACGGCTATCGGAAGATTGGCGAGAGGCTGCTCTTTTTTGCCCTGGTGCCCGCAGGCAGTTAACTCCCGCCTCTTTACAATCGGATGACGGGAAGAAAATAGCCCCTTACTTATCTCCTATGCGAAGGGCGTTTTTCTTTGTGATAAAATTGGATGAAATGGCTGAAATATCTCCATATAAGTGGTATTTTTTCACGCGGGAAAATCAACCGGTTTGGCGGAAGGGTGTTTTGTGATAATCAGGAAAAGTTGGCCTTTGGTGATGATTGGTATGAGCCTGGCTGTCGCGCTGGCGATGGCTGCGGGCTGGCAGGCGGCTGCCGGTGCTGCACCCGGTGAGAAGCAAACTGCCGCTGCGGATGATCCGCAAACGGCAATGGCGCAAGGCAGTGCTCAATCGGTACAGGTGCGCAGCGCGCAGACCGAAACCCTGGATTTTTCTTACCCGCGTTTGGGAATGTGGTGGCCTGATCCGTGGGAACAGCCAATCGGGGAAATCGCCCGTTATGACTGGGTGATCCTTGGTGACTGGCTGACCGAGTTCATTACACCATTGAAGGCAATCAACCCGGATATGCTGCTTCTCAATTCGACCAATGCCTGCGAGCTGGGTTTCAACGGGGCGGAAAACGCCGAACCGTGGGAAAACGAGGAAGTGAGACGCATTCCGCCGCAGTGGTTTCTGACGCAGGTCGGGACGACGTTGACACAGGCTGTGGATGCGGTAACGACAACTTTTCACGTTGCGGCAATTACCGTGACGGATGGTTCCACCGTTTATCCGTTGTTCGTGGTGAGCGATACGGTGCTCATCGAAGGGGAAAGCGTCTTCATCGAGGCTGTGGATGCTGGTGCGCGTACCCTGACTGTGCGCCGGGGGTTCGTCCGCCCGGCAGGGGCGCACAATGCCGGCACACGCGTTGCCGCACATATTTCCTTTTGGCCGAACACATGGGTGCTCAATTTGAGCTTGATGTCACCGACGGCAACGGTGAGCAGTGCGTTTGGGGCGGAACGCTGGGGTGATTACAACGCTCGGGTGGCAGTCGCCTTGCTGGCGGACGAGCGCTGGGACGGGCTGTTAATCGACCGGTCTGATTCCAACCAGTCGTGGTTGATTGGGAATTCGACGGCGCGCACAATCGATCCGGATCAATCGAATACTTTGTTATCAGATTATTCGGCTTTCGATGCTTCATGGAATGCCGGCTTGCGGCTTTATGAACAAAAAATCCGGCAGATGGTCGGGGACGGGCGGATTTTGTTCGTCAACTGGGGCATGCCCAACTACGATTTGCTCAACGGAAACAATTACGAAGGGGAGCCTCAAAAAGATACCGACTGGCGCAATCTGGTTTTTGGGCCTTTTCCCAAGGGAAGTTATTTCGACTGGATGAAGAATGCCCGCCAGCCTAACCTGACGATGATCGAAACGTATGAGGATGACGGCGGTCCTTCTCCCGTCGGGGACGGTTCTTATGAAAATCCATGCACCAAAGCGGGTTTTACCCCCAATTACCGCAAAATGCGTTTTGGTCTGGTGACAACTTTGATGAACGACGGCTTTTTCAGTTATGAAATCAATACCAACGGGCACGGGAGTTTGTGCCTGATGTGGTTCGATGAGTATGACAATGCCGGAAAGGGACGCGGGTATCTGGGAAAACCGAAGGGCGACGCCTATCGTGTCGCCGATATTCCACTGGGCGAAAACCGGATTGCCAGCGGCGGTTTCGAATCGGAGGCAGCGTTAGCCAGATGGACGTTTTGGCCCGATACCGAGCATGGTTACAGCGGTACGGTTTCGCTGGATGTTTCCCGAAAGCATACGGGGAATGCCTCGGCACGTATCGATAGTATTCGTGCGGCGGGTACGGGCTGGCAGATTTCATTTTCTTTCGAACCGGTCAAGGCGGTTTCCGGGACGGATTACACGGTTTCGTTTTGGGCAAGAGCAGACCGGCAGCGCCCGCTGGATGTGTGGGTTCAGCAAAACGAGGATCCGTGGGAGACATACCTGTGGTTCGATGAGATTCCTCCGCTGACAACGACCTGGCAGTATTACGAACTTTCGGGGACTGCTGTGGGCGGGAATCAGCATCCCGCATTGTTTTTCGGCACGGGACAGGTAACAGGGACGGTGTGGCTGGACGATGTGCAATACCGGCAGGGCAGCCGGGAAGTATGGCGGCGTGATTATGATGGCGGTATTGTGCTGGTGAATGCTTCGGCACACCCGAAAACGGTGTTGTTGGGAGATTATTACCGCAAGATTACCGGCACCCAGGCGCCTGATGTGAATGACGGCGGGCTTGTCGATCATGTGGTGCTGCCGGCGAGAGACGGGTTGATTTTGCTGGCATTCAGAAACAAGGTGTTGTTCCCGCTGGTTGCCTCATCAACCGGCTTGGGACCTCGCTGAAACTGCCGGCAAGGCAGGGCGTTTTTCGGGGCTGGCTGTGGATGTGTGCATTCGTAGGATGCCGGAACTTTTCCCGAAAGTTGAAATGCAACACCGGAATGAAAACACGGACTGGTTTTCGGGGTGATGCCCGTATCCGATCCGTTATTTTTACGTTATTCAGAGTATAGGAAAACAGTCATGACTGACATCGAGGAAACAAAACTTGTGATGCGCGCCAAGGGCGGGAACCGCGAAGCCTTTGGCTTGCTTCACGATCGTTACCGACAGCAGATTTTTACGTATCTTTATTATCGTGTGAGCGACAAGCAAACAGCAGAAGATTTGACCGGGGAAGTTTTTGTGAGAATGGTCGAGAAAATCGATTCTTATCACCCTGACGGGAAACCGCTGGCAGCGTGGTTGTATACGATTGCCCGTAATTTGCTGGCGGATATGTACCGGAAACGGGGCAGGTCACCGGAAATGATGCCTTTGGATGAAAGGCTGGTAAGCGGTTCGGATGATCCGGTGAAGCATGCTGACCGTGATTTGGCTGCGGATTGTTTGAAACGTGCCATGCGTTTTCTGACGGAGACGCAGCGGCAGGTTGTTTTGGGCAAGTTCATGGAAAGCCGATCGAATGCGGAAGTAGCCAGACTGCTGGGAAGGGAAGAAGGGGCGGTGAAGTCTCTTCAGCATCGTGCCCTGGCTGCCCTGCGACGTGCGATCGAAAAGGAAGGTTGTTATGAGCCCTGATTTGGCATACGTTTTGGATGAATGTATCGAATTGACGCGCAACGGCTTATCTGTCGAGGAATGTCTGGCGCGTTATCCGGAGGTTGCCGACGAGTTGAAACCAGTGCTTGAAATGGCCGTTGTTTTGCAATCCGTCGAAGTTCCGGCGTCTGCTCCTGAAGCGATTCGGCAGAGCCGGGAACGCATGTTTGCGGCAGTCGACAAGAAATTCTCCTCACAGGCCGTATCCATTTCGCCTTTTGCCCGTTATACAGTGCAACTTGTAAAATGGATTACCGGAAAGGAGAATATTGATATGAAACTGGTAACACGATTAGCTTATACTTTGATGTTTGTTGTTTTTCTTGTGGGGGCGGCAGGAACTGCGATTGCTTCTGCGAAGACCATTCCCGGCGATACACTGTATCCGGTGAAGGCATTGGTGGAACAGGTGCAGTATACCCTGACATTGAACCCTGAAGCACGGCATGAACTTCGGCAGGAAACACGGGAACGACACCTCACGGAAGTTCAGGAAGCCATTCGGGAAGGACGTATTGTCGATGTGGCTTTTGCCGGCGAACTGCGTTCCAAGGATCAGAATGTCTGGGATGTCAGCGGTGTGACCGTCGTACTCGATGACAACACGGTTGTGAAAGGGAGCCCGGAGGTCGGGATGATTGTCGAGGTGAGAGGCAGCATTCAGGAGGATGGTTCGGTGCTGGCACTGGTCATCGCTGTGAATGTTTGGGAGAACGGGAATCCTTACCCGGGACCTGCGGATGCGCCTTATCGATATCATCAGGAGCATGAACAGTATCATGACGGCACGGTGACCCCGTTCGGTGAGATGAAAGAAAACCATGAGCGAAATCATGAAAGCGAGCGGAAGCACTGGGAAGGCGAAGCGGGCGAGCATTATGACAATGCGGCAACCATGGCGCCTGCCGGAAAGCCTGATCATCCTTTCAGGAACGGCGAGAAGCACGAAAACGAAGGCAAAAACCGCAAGCATAATCCTGCCCAAATCGGCACCGGAATGATGAAGGACGGGATGAAAATGACGGATACACCATGGCATCATTCTGAACAGGGTGAGAAGCATGACGGCAAGGGAAAGCATCACGGCGGTGATGATTAGGAATCCCTGCTGAACCTGGCAAAAATCAAAACGGGAGAAATCTTCGATAGATTTCTCCCGTTTGTTGTTTAATGAAAAGCGGGGTTTTGTGTCAGCCGGCGCGGGTTTGCTGATGATTATTCGATGGTGGTCAAAAAGACGTGTGCCAGTTCGGCGACGTTGCTGTCGGTGGGAATTCCCGTCCAGGGGTCGCCGGGGGCGACGAGGTTGGCGACGACGATGTTGGCACCGTTGAAAATGGCACTGCGGGCTTCCTTGAGGTCTACACCGCCGGCAGCGGAGATGAGCACGTTGTATTTGCTGCGAACGCGGTTCACGTGGCGGTACTGGATGACCTTGCCGCGCGTGCTCTCTTCATCTCTGCCGCGATGGAGGATGACCACAACAGGCGGCTGGCGAAGCTGCATGAGTACTTTGAGCGGGTCTTTGACGCCGAGCATGTCAATCATTGCATCCATCCCGCGTGACTGGCAGCGGGCGATGAAGAGATTGAGCGCTTCGGTCGGGGAATTGCCGAGAATGGTCGCGGCATTTGCTCCTGCGTTGGCGACCATATCCACTTCTCCGAGGGCACCATCCACGGTTTTGATATCCGCAACGACGTAACCGGACCAGTATCGGCGAATGTGACGAATGCCGTTCATCCCTTCGCGTTTGATGTATGGGGTGCCGGCTTCGATCAGGATGCGACCGGATGACTCGATGGACGGCAAAATCCGGCTGACCATCGAGCGATCGTAATTGAAGGCGATTTGTAAATAGCGGGTTTTTTGGTCGAGCATGAAAAGGTCATTCCACTTTCTTTTCGATCAGGGAACCAAGCGTGCGCCCGAGATCCGAGGGGACGAAGAGGATGATTTTTTCGGATGGGTCTGCGGCGATATCGCGGATGGTTTGCAGGGTGCGCAGGTGCAATGCGCCTGCGGATTTCGAGAGCGTTTCTGCGGCTTTGCGCAGGTTTTCGGATGCGGTGAGTTCGCCCTGTGAGTTGATGATCATTGCCCGGCGTTCCCGTTCTGCTTCGGCTTGTTTTGCCATGGCACGTTTCATCTCTGCCGGCAGTTCGACTTCCTGAATTTTGATTGATTCGACATCGACGCCCCAGCCATTGGTTTCGGAGTCGACGATTTCCTTGATGCTTTCGGCGATTTTTTCGCGTTCGGTGAGCACGAAATCCATTTCGCTGTTGCCGATGACATCTCTCAATGCAGCCTGGGTGTATTGGCGCACGGCAAAGCCGTAATCTTCGATTTTGATGATGACATCTTCGGGATTGACGACCCGATAGTAGACAACGGCGTTGACGAGCATGGGAATGTTGTCTTTGGTCATCACTTCCTGGCGGGGAATGTCTGCGGTGGTGATGCGCATATCGACTTTACGCATGCTTTGCAGGACGGGAATGATCAGCGTAAGCCCGGGATTGCGGGTGCTGCTGTATTTACCGAGGGTGAAAACAACACCTCGTTCGTATTGATAGAGCAGGCGGACGGATCGGAGCACCAGGATGAGCAGAACGAAAAACACACCTGATACCATGCAAAGGGAGAAAAATACACCTGAATCATTCATGGGGCAGCCTCCTGATTGATGATTGTGAGGGGTTGGGGATTATTGATGAATATATTGTAACATGGGTTGGGAAACGGTTCGAAAGTAAGCGGGGTTTTGGGGAAATGGACGGCGGTTTTTCCGGCGGGAACGGCGGGTTTCATCCGTGGGTGATGGCTGCCAGGTGAGCGGGCAGGTCTGCGAGGGTTTCGAGTTCGGTATAGCGGATGTGCCGGCGTTGTTCTGCCGGGACGTGTTCATGTGCCCAGGTGCTGCCGCGGGGGATGTATACGGCGCTGCCGCCGATTTCGACGACGGGGAGGATATCGGAGCGCAGGGAGTTGCCGACCATGAGGAAGGTTGCGGGATCGATGCGGTGTTTTTCGAGCAGACGCCGGTAGGTTTCTGTGTTTTTTTCGGGGACGATTTCAATGGCGCGGAAACAGTGCTCGATTCCCGCGCGGTGAATCTTGTGATGTTGTTCCCAGGTATCGCCTTTGGTAATCAGTATCAGGGGGTAGTGTTTGTGCAGGGTTTCCAGAGTTTGGCGGGTATCTTCGTAGAGTTCGACTTCGTGGCTGAACATTGTGCGGGCTATGGTGATGATCCGGCTGAGGTCTGCGGGGGAAACCGTGCCGCCGGTGATTTCGATGGCGGTTTCGAGCATCGACAGGACGAAGCTTTTGATGCCGTACCCGTACCAGCGGATGTTTTCCACTTCTTTTTTGTCGAGCAGGGCAATACTTTGCGCCGGGGCGGCATAGGCAGCGAGAATTTGCTGAAAGCGGTCTTTGTATTGCAGGTAAAGGTGTTCGTTCGTCCACAGGGTATCGTCGGCATCGAAGGCGATGGTTTTTATCATGGGTGCTCCTGGCGGAAACGGGATTGCGGGTATTATACCCGACCGGGTTGTTTCGTTCCGGGGAGAAGGGTAACTTTTTTATGGTTGTAGCGGCGGAGGAAGAACGGGAAGAGTTCGGGAGCCAAAGCGCCGTCGCCTGATGCCGGTGCAAGAGCACCGGGGCAATGCCCTTGCGGGCTTT